>NZ_SMKN01000136.1 GCF_004348675.1 Micromonospora sp. KC606
GCCTTCTGACCGTCCCCTGTCCCTGACCGGCGCGGGCGCCGCGCCGGGTACGCCGATCCTGGCTTGCGGCAGTCTGCGGTGTCTCGCTGGGAGGACACCGCGGACTTGCCGCAAACGGGGACGCCCGCACGCCGGACGGGCGGCGTGCGTACCCCGGACCCTGTCGGATGCGGGCTGTCAGGCCAGCGCCGTCAACAGACGGGAGCGGAGCACGGCCGCCCGTTCGGCGAAGCCCCGCTGCGCCGTGGCGTACTCGGCCCGGCCCTCGGGGGTCTCCACCCGCACCGGGGGATACCCGAGGGCGGCCAGATCGTACGGGCTGGCCCGCATGTCCAGCGCCCGGATCTCGCGCGCCAGCGCGAAGCAGTCCGCCACCAGCTCGCTCGGTACCAACGGCGAGAGCTTGTACGCCCACTTGTAGAGGTCCATGTTGGCGTGCAGACAGCCCGGCTGCTCCAACGCGTGCTGGCTCTCCCTGGTCGGGGTGAGCAGGTTCAGCGGCCGGGCCGGCGCCGTGAAGAACCGGTACGCGTCGAAGTGGCTGCACCGCACACCCCGCTCCTCGACCACCGCCGCCGTCCGTTCCGGGCTCAGCCGCAACGGCCAGGCGCCGTGCCGGACCTCCTCCCGGGTCTGCCGGTACACCATCGCCCACTCGTGCATCCCGAAGCAGCCCAGGTGCGCCGGGCGGCCGGCGGTGGCGGCGAGCAGGTGACGGATCCAGGCGATCGTATCGGCGCGGCGCTCGCGTACCCGATCGGTGTCGAGGGTGACCCCGGCGGCGTCGGCGCGGTAGTCCCGCCCGAACTCGGCCGGGTCGGCGTCGCGCAGCAGCATCCCGGGCCCCGGATGCCAGCGCCGAAGCTGGGCCGGGCGATACGCGTAGTAGGTGAAGAGAAAGTCCTCCACCGGATGTTTCCGGCCCAGCCGCCGACGGGCCAGGTGCGGCGCCAGCCAGGCGTCCACCCGCTCCTCGTGCGCGCGCCGCCGGGCCCGCCAGTCGGCCGTGTCGAGGGTGGCGGGTGCGGGGGCGGCGGTCACCGAACCAGGGTACGACCGCCGCTGCCCCGCCGGTCAGGGCACGTCCACCCGCACCCCGGCGGAGAAAACCCCGCTGCGCAGCTCGAGCTGTTCTGGCTTCCGCGCCCCGTTGACGGTGAACACCAACGGCACCACCACTCGGCTGCCCGCCGCCACCGGCTGCGCGAAGACATCCCGGCCCAGGTTGAGCCGCCGGGTCGCGTCCTGGTCGGTGCTGACCCAGTTGCCGCCAGGCAGGTAGGCGCGTTGCAGGTCGCCGTGCCAGACCTGCTGCTCGGAGGTGACGTTGCGCACCCCGACTGCGGCGTGGCACCGCCGGCCCGACCCGGCGCCGGTTTCGCAGGCCACCCGGTAGACGGTGAACTCGAACGACTGCTCCCGCAGGGGCGACCCGAGGGTGCCGGTCGTGCTCCGTCCGACCCACGCGCCGCTGCTGGGCGGTTTGTCCGTGTCGATGGCGGCCACCTCCCGTGTTGTGGTGAACACCGCCGCGGAGACCACCCCGGCGAGTACCACCGCGACCACCCCGACGATCGCCCACCCGGGTGGCCGGCGACGGCTGCCCGGCCTGCCGGGGGCGGCCGGTCGCGGGTAGACGGTTCCTCCGCCGGGTGCACCCGGCCCACCGGCGGTCGGTGGGGCACCCGCCGTGGCGGGCGCGACGCCGGTCGGTTCGATGCCGGCACGTCGTCGCCGTATGCGCAGCCAGCCCCAGACCACTCCGGCGCCCAGCAGGGGCAACGCGACCAGGGCGGCGGCCAGGACCGGCGGCCGTCGCCAGGCCGGGGCAGCCTCCTCGGCCTGCGCCGCCGGGTTCGCCGCCGGCTGCCAGGTGGCGGTGGCGCAGTCGTACGGCCGGTTGCCGTCGCTGGTGAAGGCGCAGGCCGGTGCGGTGATCGCCCGGCCGGGCGCGGTCTGTGCGAGCGCCGTCTGGACGGTGCTGGTGCCCCGGGCCGGAAGCCGCAGCCGCCAGGTGACCTCCCCGGTGCCCTGCGGTCCGGCAGCCCGGCTGACCCGACCGCCGGCGCTCACCGCGGTCGTCGACGTACCCGCCGGCAGTTCCTGCCGCACCACGGCGTCGACGGGGGTGCTGCCGCCGTTGCGCACCTGGATCCGGTAGCCCGGCGTCGGAGTCCCGGCGGCCGTCACCGCCACCGTGACCGTTGGGGCCGCCCGGGGTACTCCCGGATCGGCCGTGGTGGCCATGCCCGGGGCCGGGACCGCCGGTGTCACCGGGATCACCGCTCCGCTGGCCGCCGCCCCGGGTACCCGGGGTACACCCGGCGTCGGCCGGGCCACGCCGGCCGGCTGTGCCGCGACTGCCCCGTCGCGTGGTGGCGCGGGAGTCGCGGCCGGGACCGGACGGGCCAGCGATGCCGGCGTCGCCGGGGCCACCGCCGGGGTGGCTTCGGCGCTGGTCGGGGACGCCGCCGTGGGCAGGGCCGGCACGGCGGCGAGGACGCCCAGGCCGTGCACGAGCACGGCGAGGGTTCTGTGGTGTCGTCTCGATGCGGGCATGCGAACGAACCTCCGGAGCCGACGCTAGGGGGCGGGCCCTTCCGGCCGGGTACGAAGTGCCGAATCTCGCCCCCACCGGCCGCGCCTGGCGTACGCTGCGCCGACGCCGCCGGTGTCCGGGGCGTCGCCGGACTCCGGGCCTGCCGGCGGGGCTAGATTGACCTGGTGCGTATCGCTCGTTTTGCTCATGCCAAGGGAATGTCGTTCGGGGTCGTCGAGGGCGAGCCGGGTGGCGGGCCGCAGGCCCTGACCATCGCCGAGATCGAGGGCCATCCATTCGGGCGGATCCAGTTCACCGGCGCCCGGTGGGCGCTCTCCGACGTCCGGCTGCTCTCGCCGATTCTGCCCAGCAAGGTGGTCTGCGTTGGGCGCAACTACGCCGAGCACGCCGCGGAGCATGGCAGCGAGGTGCCGAAGGAACCGCTGCTCTTCCTCAAGCCCTCCACCTCGGTGATCGGGCCGCGGGACGCGATCCGGTTGCCGATCTTCTCGAAGCTGGTGGAGCACGAGGCGGAACTGGCCGTGGTGATCGGTGCTCCCGGTGCGCGACGGGCCGACCGGGCCACCGCCGAGCAGGCGATCTTCGGCTACACCTGCGCCAACGACGTCACCGCCCGGGACCTCCAGCGCTCGGATGAGCAGTGGACCCGGGCCAAGGGCTTCGACTCGTTCTGCCCGATCGGCCCCTGGATCACCACCGGGCTGGACGTCTCCGACCTGGAGGTCCGCTGTGAGGTGGGCCGTAACCCCGAGGAGATGGAGGTCCGCCAGCTGGGCCGGACCAAGGACATGGTCTTCGACGTGCCGGCCCTGGTGTCGTACATCTCGCACGTGATGACGCTGCTGCCGGGCGACGTGGTGCTGACCGGCACCCCGGCGGGGGTTAGTCCGCTCACCGAGGGGGATACGGTAACCGTGCGGATCGAGGGGATCGGCGAGCTCACCAACCCGGTGGTCCCGGTCGCCTGATCCCTCTGATGTCCTGTTTCCGCAGGTCAGATGCGGTTCGGGGGGTTGGATTTGGCCTGTTGGCGCTGGGAGGGTAAAGTTCTTTCTCGGCGCCGCAAGGGGCCAATGGGGTATGGGGTAATTGGCAGCCCGACTGATTCTGGTTCAGTTAGTCTAGGTTCGAGTCCTGGTACCCCAGCGCAGCCGCGGATTCGCGAGAATCCCGGACGCTGGATTCTGGCGGAGTTCGATCTCCGCCCCTCCTCGGGGCGGAGATGATCTCTGATAGAGTGCAGCTTCCTCACCGGCCTCGGTGGGGAAGCGAAAAGTGTTCTGGCCCCGTCGTCTAGCGGCCCAGGACGCCGCCCTCTCAAGGCGGTAGCGCCGGTTCGAATCCGGTCGGGGCTACAGCGTTGGCAGCCCGTCCCACCCAGTGGGGCGGGCTTCTTTGCGTCCCGGGCTTCTTTGCGTCTTGAGCCTGGCTGCGGTGGTTGCGGCGCCTGCTGTCACCCCGGACTTGTGCGGGGACCCCCTCGCGGCGGCGAACGGCGGTGCCGCTAGACTACTACCGCGCCGCCCGTCGCGGGTGGTGCGGTGGGAAAAACTGCCTGGCCCCGTCGTCTAGCGGCCCAGGACGCCGCCCTCTCAAGGCGGTAGCGCCGGTTCGAATCCGGTCGGGGCTACAACCAGGAACGGCCCGCCTCGCTCCCGCGAGGCGGGCCGTTCCTCTTTCCGCCGATCGCCCCTCATCGCCCGAAAAGTTTGCGTGCGTGCCTCGCCGCGTCGCCATCGCCGATGCGCCGGTGGCTGTCGTGGGTGCCCACCGCGCGCAGCGCGCCGCCACCCCCCCGCTGACCGGTGGCAGCGCCACATTCCCGGCACCGCTGGGTTCGGCCGGTCGGTCGGGGGCGGGCGGCGGTTCAGAGGCCGGAGAGGCGTTGGCCGGCGCGGACGACGGCCATGGCGTGGCGTTCGCCGGGACGGCGGCCGAGGCGCTCGATCGGGCCGGAGATGCTGATCGCGGCGATCACCCGGCCGGTGCGGTCCCGGATCGGCGCGGAGACGCTCGCCACACCCGCCTCGCGTTCGGCGACGCTCTGCGCCCAGCCTCGGCGGCGCACCTCGGCGAGGGTGCGGCCGGTGAACTTGGAGCGTGGCAGCAGCGGCATCACCGCCTCCGGCGGCTCCCAGGCGAGCAGGATCTGCGCCGCGGAGCCCGCCGTCATCGGCAGCACCGAACCGACCGGCACGGTGTCCCGCAGGCCGCTGGCGCGCTCGGCGGCGGCCACGCAGACCCGCTCGTCGGCACGGCGCAGGTAGAGTTGGGCGCTCTCGCCGGTGGCGTCGCGCAGTGCGGCCAGCAGCGGTTCGGCCGCGGTCAGCAGCACGTCCGGGGCGGCGTTGGCCAGCTCGCCGAGCCGTGGCCCGGGCCGCCAGCGGCCCTGGGTGTCCCGGACCAGCATCCGGTGGATCTCCAGCGCCTGCGCCAACCGGTGCGCGGTGGCCCGGGGCAGCTTGGTGCGTTCAACGAGTTCGGCCAGGCTGGCGCCGTCGACGCAGGCGGCCAGGATGACCACCGCCTTGTCGAGGACGCCGACACCGCTCATACTGTGTCCCACAAGCCGAAACTTACCTCCCAGAATTTAGGATGTCCAGATGGTGGGAGACACTCGACCGAGGACCCTGGCCGAGAAGGTCTGGGACGCGCACGTGGTACGGACCGCCGAGGGTGAACCGGACCTGCTCTACATCGACCTGCACCTGCTGCACGAGGTGACGAGCCCGCAGGCCTTCGACGGGCTGCGCCTGGCCGGCCGCGGGGTGCGCCGACCCGATCTCACGCTCGCGACCGAGGATCACAACACCCCGACCGGGTACGACGATCCGTCGTTCCGGCTGCGCCGTGGTGACCTGCTCACCATCGCGGATCCGACCTCGCGTACGCAGATCGAGACGCTGCGCCGCAACTGCGCCGAGTTCGGCCTGCGGCTGCACCCCCTCGGCGACGAGAACCAGGGGATCGTGCACGTCATCGGCCCGCAGCTCGGCGTCACCCAGCCCGGCATGACCATCGTCTGTGGCGATTCCCACACCGCCACCCACGGCGCCTTCGGGGCGCTCGCCTTCGGCATCGGCACCAGTGAGGTCGAGCACGTCCTGGCCACCCAGACGCTGCCGCAGGCCCGGCCGAAGACCATGGCGGTGAACGTCACCGGCGAGCTGGCCCCCGGGGTCACCGCCAAGGACCTCGTCCTTGCGCTGATCACCCAGGTCGGCACGGGCGGCGGGCGCGGCCACATCGTCGAGTACCGGGGCGAGGCCATCCGCCGGCTCTCCATGGAGGGGCGGATGACGGTGGCCAACATGTCCATCGAGTGGGGCGCCAAGGCCGGCCTGATCGCGCCGGACGAGACCACCTTCGCGTACCTCAGGGGTCGGCCGCACGCCCCGCATGGCGCGCAGTGGGACGCGGCGGTCGCGTACTGGCGGACCCTGCCCACCGACGAGGGGGCGACCTTCGACGCCGAGGTGACCCTGGACGCCAGCCGGATCACCCCCTTCGTCACCTGGGGCACCAACCCGGGCCAGGGAGCGCCGCTCGGCGCGGTCGTGCCGAACCCGGAGGAGTTCGTCACCGAGGCGGAACGGACCGCCGCCCACCGGGCTCTGGAGTACATGGACGTCACCCCCGGCACCCCGCTGCGTGACCTCGCGGTGGACGTGGTCTTCGTCGGCTCCTGCACCAACGGCCGGCTGGAGGACCTGCGCGCCGCCGCCGACGTGCTGCGCGGGCACCGGGTCGCCGACGGCGTACGGATGCTCGTGGTGCCCGGCAGCGCGGCCGTCCGGGAGGCGGCCGAGGCGGAAGGGCTGGACAAGGTCTTCGTCGACGCCGGCGCCGAGTGGCGCTTCGCCGGCTGCTCCATGTGCCTCGGGATGAACCCCGACACGCTCAAGCCCGGCCAGCGTTCCGCCTCGACCTCCAACCGCAACTTCGAGGGACGGCAGGGCCGGGGCGGGCGAACCCACCTGGTGTCCCCGCCGGTCGCCGCCGCCACCGCGGTGGTCGGCCGGCTCGCCGCCCCCGCCGACCTGTAGAAGGGCAGCCGAGAGATGGACAAGTTCACCACCCACACCGGCACCGCGTTGCCGCTGCGGCGGTCCAACGTGGACACCGATCAGATCATCCCGGCCGTGTACCTCAAGCGGGTGACCCGGACCGGTTTCGCCGACGGGCTCTTCAGCGCGTGGCGGGAAGATCCGCAATTCGTGCTCAACGATCCCGCATATTCCGGTGCGTCGATTCTCGTGGCCGGTCCCGAGTTCGGCACCGGATCGTCTCGGGAACACGCGGTGTGGGCGCTGCGCGACTGGGGGTTCCAGGCGGTGATCTCCCCCCGCTTCGGTGACATCTTCCGCGGCAACGCGCTCAAGGAGGGGCTCCTTCCGGTCGAGTTGGAATTGAAAGCGGTCGAGGAGATATGGGAGCGGACCGAGTCCGACCCGACCACGCCTCTCACCGTCGACCTGACCACCCGTGAGGTCCGGCTCGGTGGCTCCCGCTGGTCGTTCCCGCTGGACGACCACAGCCGCTGGCGGCTGATGGAGGGCTTGGACGACATTGGACTCACCCTCCGGCACGAGGCGGAGATCAGCGACTACGAGGCTTCCCGACCGTCGTTCAAGCCCGCCGTCGCATAGCCGAACGTCCCACGGTTCCTTGGTTCTCGCCCCCACCGGGTCGCCCGGTGGGGGCGAATCCGTTACGACACAAGGGCTTTTTTCCACCGAATGTTTGTGTCCAGGCAGCACAGGGCATACCGTGCGCGCAGAATGGCTCGCGTCGAGTCAGTCGCACAATCGGGAGGAAGTCGTGAACAAGGCCGAGCTCATCGAGGCGCTCGCCGCTCGCCTGGGGGACCGGAAGACGGCGACGGCCGCGCTTGACGCGGTCCTCACTGAGGTCCAGGCGGCGGTCACCAAGGGCGAGAAGGTGGCGATCACCGGTTTCGGAGCGTTCGAAAAGCGCGTCCGAGGTGCCCGAACAGCCCGCAACCCGCGTACCGGTGAGGCGGTGAAGGTCAAGAAGACATCCGTCCCGACCTTCCGTCCGGGTGCCGGATTCAAGGAGATGGTCGCCAGCGGCAAGGTGCCGAAGGCCGCGGCCCCGGCCAAGAAGACCGCCACGGCGGCCGCCAGGACCACTGGCGCGAAGGCGACCGGGGCGAAGGCGACGGCGGCGAAGAAGACCACCGCCACGCCCGCCAGGAAGACCACCGCGACCAAGGCGGCCAAGACCACCGCGACCAAGGCGGCCACGACGAAGGCCGCCCCGGCGAAGAAGACCACGGCCGCGAGCAAGGCCGCCGCGACCAAGAAGACCACCACGGCCGCGAGCAAGGCCGCCGCGACCAAGAAGACCACGGCGGCGAAGAAGACCACGGCGGCGAAGAAGAGCACCGCCGCGAAGAGCACCACGGCCAAGAAGGCGCCGGCGAAGAAGTCCGCCGCCAAGCGCTGAACGTCGGCGTACCAAGGAGAAGGGCGTCCACCGCGACGGTGGGCGCCCTTCTCCTTCGTGCCGGCCGGAAACGGACGCCCGCCACACGGCCGGCGAGCCGAGGGGCGCGGCGACCGCCCGACGGGCCGATGGGCGGGCGACCGCCCGGTGAACGCACCGACCGCCCGGTGAGACGGCCGTGCCCAGCCGGTCAGAATCGGTCGGCGGCGAGCAGCCGGTCGGCGGTGAAGGCGAGCAGCCAGCCGCCGCCCTTCGGGGTGGTGAAGTCCCCGGCCCGGCCGGTCAGCCGTTCCAGCACACCCGGGATCACCTTGCCCTGGCCGCACAGGCCGACCGGTTCGCCGGCGGCGGCGAGCGACAACAGCCGGCCGGCGGCCGCCAACGCGCACTCCTCGCGTTGCTGGCCCGGACGCGGCTCGTCCAGGTCGCCGCACGCCTCGATCGGCAGGTCGAGCCGGGCCGCCGCCGGGCCGAGGGTCTGCACGCAGCGGCGTACCGACGCGGACAGCAGCCGGGTGGGGCGAACCAGCGCCACCAGCGGCGCCAGCGCCTCGGCCTGGGCCCATCCTTCGGCGTCCAGCGGCCGGCTGTCGTCCGGGCCGGACCACGTGCCCCGTTTGCCGGCGAGCGCGTGCCGGACCAGGGCGATCGTCGTGGTCACCGGGGGCAGCGCGGCGAACGCGGTCAACACCTGCGCGTCGTGCGGGTAGCTGACCAGCCGCACCGCCTCGTCGACGGCGAGCCAGCACACGTCGTCGACCTCGGTCCCCGGCTGGAAACCGCCCGTGCCCACCGCCCGCATCGACCAGTAGTCGACCGTCTTCGGTCGGCCCTCGCTGCGATAGCGGACGGTCGGGAGCCGGACCTGCGGAACGGCGCGCACGTCGCTCTCCTCGGCCACCTCGCGGACAGCGGCCAGCAACGGGTGCTCCCCCGGCTCCAGCTTGCCCTTCGGCAGCGACCAGTCGCCGTAGCGGGGGCGGTGCACCAGGCAGACCTCGAAGCCGCCGTCGGAGTCCGGCCGCCAGACCACGCCGCCCGCCGCCCGGATGCCCACCGGTTCCTCGTCCACCATCCGGCCACCATACGTCCGCCGCCACCGAGACGGGTGCGCTCAGCCGGCCGTGCCGCCCACCCGGCGCAGCAGCAGCTCCTGGAGGGCCGCCACGGGTGTGCCGGCACGCCGGGTCCAGGTGCCGTCGGCCGCCAGCTCGAAGGCCTCCACCTCGGGGCCGAACGCGGCGGTCAGCACGTGGTCCAGTTCGGCCCGGGCCACCGGATCGCTCACCTGCACCAGCGCCTCCACCCGCCGGTCCAGGTTACGGTGCATCAGGTCCGCCGACCCCATCCAGAACTCGGCGTCGCCGTTGTTGCCGAACCGGAAGATCCGCGAGTGCTCCAGGAACCGGCCGAGGATCGACCGGACCCGGATGTTCTCCGACAGCCCCGGCACTCCCGGCCGTAGCGTGCACATGCCCCGGATCAGCAGGTCCACGTGCACGCCGGCCCGGGACGCCCGGTACAGCGCGTCGGTGAGCTCCTCGTCGACCAGCGCGTTCACCTTGAACTGCACCAGCCCCGGCATGCCGAGCCGGACGTGGGTGATCTCCCGTTCGATCCGCTCGACCAGGCCGCGGCGGATGCCCTGCGGCGCCACCAGCAGCCGCCGGTACGCGGTCTGCCGGCTGTACCCGGTCAGCACGTTGAACAGGTCGGTGAGGTCCGCGCCGATCTCCGGGTCGGCGGTGAGCACCCCGAAGTCCTCGTACAACCGCGCCGTCTTGGGGTGGTAGTTGCCGGTGCCGATGTGGCAGTACCGGCGGATCTGGTTGCCCTCCTGGCGTACCACCAGCGCGGTCTTGCAGTGCGTCTTGAGGCCGACCAGGCCGTAGACGACATGGCAGCCAGCCCGTTCCAGGGTGCGCGCCCAGCCGATGTTGGCCACCTCGTCGAAGCGGGCCTTCACCTCCACCAGCACCACCACCTGTTTGCCCGCGGCGGCCGCGTCGACCAGCGCGTCGACGATCGGGGAGTCGCCGCTGGTGCGGTACAGGGTCTGCTTGATGGCGAGCACGTTCGGGTCGGCGGCGGCCTGCTCGATGAAGCGCTGCACGCTGGTGGCGAACGAGTGGTACGGGTGGTGCACCAGCACGTCACCGTCGCGCAGGGTGGCGAAGACACTGCGAGGCACCTCACCCTCGGCGAGCCGGGGGTGGGTGGCCGGCACGAACGGCGGGTCCTTCAGGTCGGGGCGGTCGGCCTCGCCGTACAGCTGCCACAGCGCCGACAGGTCCAGCAGCCCGGGCACCCGGAGCACGTCGTGGTCGTCCATGTCCAGCTCGCGGACGAGCAGCTCCAGCATGTGGTCGGAGATGGACGCGGCGACCTCCAGGCGTACCGGCGGGCCGAAGCGGCGCCGGGCCAGTTCCCGTTCCAACGCCTGGAGCAGATCCTCGTCGCGGTCCTCGTCGACCTCCACCTCGGCGTTGCGGGTCACCCGGAACAGGTGGCACTCGACCACATGCATGCCGGAGAAGAGCTGGCCCAGGTGCACCGAGATCAGCTCCTCGACCGGCAGCACCCGCAGCCCGGGCCGGTCCCGGGCGACCCGGACGAAGCGCGGCACGTTGTTCGGCACCTTGACCCGGGCGAACAGTTCGGAGCCGCCGTCCGGGTCGCGGACCGCGACCGCCAGGTTCAGCGATCGCCCCGAGATGTACGGGAACGGGTGCGCCGGGTCCACCGCGAGCGGGGTGAGTACCGGGAAGATGTGCTCGCGGAAGTAGGTGCGCAGTCGTTCCCGCTCCGGGTCGTCCAGCTCCGCCCAGCGCAGGATGCGCACGTTCTCGGCGGCCAGCCCGGGCTGCACGTCGTCGACGAAGCAGGCGGCGTGCCGGGCCACCAGGTCGGCGCTCCGCTCGGCGATCAGCTCCAGCTGGGTCCGCAGCGGCAGCCGGTCCCCGCCGCGGACCGGCAGACCGGCGGAGAGGCGACGCTTCAGCCCGGCCACCCGCACCATGTAGAACTCGTCGAGGTTGCTGGCGAAGATGGCCAGGAACTTGGCCCGTTCCAGCAGCGGGGTGCGCGGGTCCTCGGCCAGGGCCAGGACCCGGGCGTTGAAGTCGAGCCAGGACAGCTCCCGGTTGAGGAAGCGGTCCTCGGGCAGCGGCTCGGCGGCCGGGTCCTCGGGGGTGGCCGGCGCCGACCGCTCGCCGGCGTCGAGCACCTCATCCAGGCCGGCGGAGGCGCCGGCGGCGTTCGTGCCCGGGGCGTCGGGTGTCGTGTCGGGGACGGCCTCGGTGGCGCGGGACGGGCGGAACCGTCCGTCGGCGGCACGCCGCCGGGTGCCGTTGCCGGCGGCGGTGGGATCGGCTTCGGGAGACGGGTTGGCGGCGGGCTCGCGAGGGGTGCTCACCGGCTCATAATCACCCGATCACGGTTAACTCAAAATGAACTTGCGCCAGGCGGCTCAGGCCATCGTCGGGAATGTCACCCGCTCGACCTCGCCGTCCGAATCGGTCTCCACCCGCAGCCGCTGGCCGAGGCGCAGCAGCCGCAGCCCGGAAGCGTCGAAGGCGCGCGCCGGAAAGGCCAGCTCGGTGCCGTCGTCCAGGAGGAGCACGCCGGTGCGGGTCTGCGCGTCGAAGGTCGCCACGGTGCCCTGCATGCCAGCACCGTACACCGGCGGGGTCAGGCCCGCGGCACGGTCAGCGACGCGCTGCGCGGCCCCAGTCCGAGCCGGGCGGCGGCGGCCAGGTCCGCAGCGGTGTCGACGTCCCGCCGCAGGCTGGGCCAGTCGCCGGTGAGGGCAAGCGCCCCGCTGCCCCGGTGGGCCGCCGCCGAGCCGACCCCGAACCGGGGATCCAACGGCACCCCGGGCGGCGCGGCCAGCAGCACGGTGCCGGTTCCCGGGGCGTCGGCCACGAAGTGGCGTACCACCGGGTCGGCGGCCGCGCGCAGGGCGGCGGCCAACTCGGCCGGGCGCAGCGCCGGAAGGTCCGCGGTGAGGCCGGCCACCCACGGGCGGCCGGCGAGCCGCGCGCCGTGTCGGAAGGCGGCGTTGAGCCCGGCCTCCGGCGGGTCGGGCACCGCCCGCGCGCCCGCCGCCCCGGCCTCGGCCGCCACCACCGGATCGGCGGTGACCACCAGGACCTCGGCCACCGCGGGGCAGGCCAGCGCCGCGCGGACCGTGTCGGCCGCCAGAGCCAGCGCCAGCTCCTCGTGGGGTACGACCGGCAGCGCGCCCCGCAACCGGCTCTTCGCCGCGTCGAGACGCTTCACCGGCACCACCACGGTCCAGGTCGGCTGCACGCGACAATCCTGCCAGCGCCCCCGACCGGTACCCGCACTGGCCGCGCCCGGGGCGAGCAGGCATGATTTCCGCTGCGGGCACGCCGCGGGGTCGCAGGGCGACGAGGAGGCAGGGTGACACGGCGCAGGCTGGGCTTCTGGCAACGGTTCGCCGTGCTGCTGGTCAAGCCCGTGATGCTGGTGTGGACCCGGCGCACCTGGCGCGGGGCCGAGCAGCTACGCCGCGACGGCGGCATCATCATCGTGCCCAACCACCTCTCGCACGCCGACCCGATGGTCTCCGCGCACTTCATCTACGACGCCGGACGCTGGCCGCAGTTTCTCGGCAAGGCCAGCGTCTTCCGGGTTCCGGTGATTGGTTGGATCCTGCACCGCTGCAAGCAGATCCCGGTCGAGCGCGGCACCGTCGACGCGGTCCGGTCGCTGGACAAACTGGTCGCCGCGCTCGCCGCCGGCGGCGCGGTGGTGATCTACCCGGAGGGCACCACCACCCGCCACCCGCAGCTGTGGCCGATGAAGGGCAAGACAGGCGCCGCCCGGCTGGCGCTGGCCACCGGAGCGCCGGTGATCCCGTTGGCGATGTGGGGGCCGGAGAAGCTCTTCGACCCCCGGTCGGCCCGCTTCGGGCTGCGGCCCCGCACCTCGGTGACCGTGGTCGCCGGTCCGCCGGTGGACATGAGCCGGTGGGCTGGCGCCACCCCGAGCCGGGTGGTGCTGGAGGAGATGACCGACCAGATCATGCTGACCCTGCGCGACCTGCTCGCCGACATCCGCGGCGGCACGCCGCCACCGCTGTGGGAACGTCCCGCCCGTCCACGTACTCCCGAGGTGACCGAATGAGCGAGCGAACCGACCGGCCCGGCGCGGTGGCGCCGCACGGCGTCGCCGACCGTGGGGAGGCGACGCCGTGAGCCACGTGGCGGTGCTGGGGGCGGGTTCCTGGGGAACGGCCTTCGCCAAGATCCTCGCCGACGCCGGCCGGGACGTGACGATCTGGGCGCGCCGGGAGTCGGTCGCCGAGGCGATCCGCACCCACCGGCGCAACCCGGACTACCTCACCGACGTCCGGCTGCCCGACCGGGTAACCGCTACCGGCGACGCCGCCAAGGCGATCGCCGGAGCCGAACTGGTGGTGCTGTCGGTGCCGTCGCAGACACTGCGCGGCAACCTCGCCGAGTGGGCGCCCCACCTGGCCCCCGACTCGACCCTGGTCTCCCTGATGAAGGGCATCGAGCTGGGCACCACCAAGCGGATGAGCGAGGTGATCGTGGAGACCGCCCGGGTGAGCCGGGACCGGGTGGTGGTGGTCTCCGGCCCCAACCTGGCGCCCGAGATCGCCGCTGAGCAGCCCGCCGCGACCGTCGTCGCCGGCACCGACACCCGCCGGACCGCGCTGGTGCAGTCGTCGATCCGGACCCCGTACTTCCGGCCGTACACCAACGACGACGTGATCGGCTGCGAGTTGGGCGGCGCGGTGAAGAACGTGATCGCCCTGGCGTACGGCATCGCCACCGCGATGGGCTTCGGCGACAACACCCGGGCCATGCTGATGACCCGCGGGCTCGCCGAGACCGCCCGGCTGGGCGTGGCGCTCGGCGCCGACCCGATCACCTTCGCCGGCCTGGCCGGCATGGGCGACCTGGTCGCCTCCTGCTCGTCGCCGCTGGCCCGCAACCGCACATTCGGCGAGCACCTGGGGCGGGGGGAGAGCCTGGAACAGGCGCAGGCGGCGACCCGGCAGACCGCCGAGGGCGTCAAGAGCTGCCTGTCGATCCGGGACCTGGCGCGGGCACACGGGGTGGAGATGCCGATCACCGAGCAGATCGAGCGGATCTGCCACGAGGGCATGGACCCGCGGCTCGCCGTGGACGCCCTGATGAGCCGGACCGCCAAACCGGAGTCGTACGAGTGAGCGCGAGGAGTGAGCCGGTTTTGCGAGCCCCGCAGTCGCGAGCTGGGGTGGCAGGGTGAGCGCGAGGAGTGAGCCGGTTTTGCGCCCCACAGTCGCGAACGGGAGGCGGGCCAGAGTGAGCCGGGTCGGCGAGTGAGTGGCGACTGGCACGACGGCACCCGCTGCGTGCACGCCGGCCTGCCCGAGCCCGCCCCGGGGGATCCGTTCCTGCCCGGGCCGGTCTTCGCCGCCCCGTACCACCTGGACCCGTGGCAGGGGCCGACCGCCGGTCGCGACGGCTACGGCCGGCCGGACAACCCCACCCGGCGGCTGCTGGAGGCTGCCGTCGGTGAGCTGGAAGGCGGCGAGTGCCGGGTCTTCGCCACCGGGCAGGCGGCCGTCACCGGGTTGCTGTTGGCGCTGCTGCGGCCCGGCGACCGGGTGCTGCTCCCCGCCGACGGCTACTTCCCGGTCCGCGCCTTCGCCACCGGGACGCTGACGGCGATCGGGGTCCGCGTCGGGTTCGTGCCGACCGCCGGGCCGTACCCGCCGTTCGACGGGGTCCGGCTGCTGATGCTGGAGACCCCCGCCAATCCGGGGCTGGACGTGGCCGACGTGGCCGCGCTCGCCGCCGCCGCGCACGCCGCCGGCACGCTGGTGGTGGTCGACAACACCACCGCCACGCCGCTGGGGCAGCGTCCGCTGGAACTCGGCGCCGACCTCGTCGTCGCCTCCGGCACCAAGGCGCTGACCGGCCATTCCGACCTGCTGCTGGGCTACGTAGCGGCCCGCTCGGCGGAGCTGCTGGAGGCTCTTACCACCTGGCGTACCACCACCGGCGCGGTACCCGGCGCGTTCGACGCCTGGCTGGCGCACCGGTCGCTGGCCACCCTGGACCTGCGGCTGGGACGCCAGTCGGCCAACGCGGCGGCCCTCGCCGAGCTGATCGCCGGGCGTGCCGACGTGACCGGGCTGCGTTGGCCGGGCCGGCCGGCGGACCCGGCTTACCCGGTGGCGTCGGCGCAGATGCGGCGGATGCCGGGGGTGCTCTCCTTCGACCTCGGCGACGCCGGACGGGTCGCCCGGTTCGTCGAGGCGTCCCGGCTGGTCGCCGCCGCCACCTCGTTCGGTGGCCTGCACACCACCGCCGACCGGCGGGCGCAGTGGGGCGACGACACCGCCCCGGGCTTCGTCCGCCTCTCCTGCGGGGTGGAGGACACCGCCGACCTGGTGGCCGACGTCGCCGCCGCGTTGGACGCCGCGGGGCCGGCCGGTCCGCTATCGTGATGCCGGCCCGCAGGGGCCCCGACCGGAGGAGGTGAGACCGATCCAGCAGACAGCAGGGCCGGCGCTCCTCCCCAGGCCCCCGTCGCCACGGTAGCGACGGCGGGAGCGCCACGAGCGTTCCCGAGAGGTATCCCATGGCATCGTCGTACCACCC
>NZ_SMKN01000137.1 GCF_004348675.1 Micromonospora sp. KC606
GGACGCGGAGGGCGTCGGCAGCGGCGCGTTCGCTGCGCTGCTCGGTCGCGTACGCCAGGCGGACCGCCTCCTCGGCGCAGGCCAGCGCCTCGACGGGCCGGCCGCAGGCGGCAAGCGCCTCGGCCAACACGCTCGCCCCGACGACCTGGCTGCGGACGTCCTCAGCGGGCGCGGCGACCGCACGGCGGGCCCAGTCCAACGCCTGTTCCCGCTGGCCGTGGGCGAGCAGGGCCGAAGCGTACCGGGCCATGGTCTGACGGCGAGAGAAGAGCAGCGTCGGGTTGCTGGACGCCGTGGTCGCCACCGGGGCGAGCAGACCGACGGCGGTGGCCGGATCACCGGCCGCCACCCGGGCCGTGGCCAGCAGCACCCGAGGCGCGACCTGGGCCGGCGCCTGCGGATTGTGCGGTTCGACGGCGGTCAGCACCGCCCGGGCGTCCCGTTCGGCGGTCTCGCAGTCGCCCATGTCCAGTGCCACGAAGCCGCGCAGGGTGCCGGCCATCCCGGTGAGCAGCGGGTGCGAGGTGCGCCCGGCGTACGCCAGGGCATCGGTGAGCAGGTCGGCAGCGTGCTCCGGCTCGCCCAGCCCACGCGCCACCACCCCCCGCGCGACCAGCGCGAACCCGCGCCCCCAGTCGTCGGAGACCTCGGCGAAGTCCCGGTACGCGCGGCGTGCCGCCCGGTCCGCCTCGGCGATCTCGCCCAGCTCGGCCCCGGCGAAAGCCTCGACGGCGCGCAGCGTGCCGACCGCCCACGCCTCGCCGACCCGCTCGCCGAAGGGAAGGAACACCCGAGCCAACCGGCAGGCCTCCCCGAGCCGGCCGGCGAGCAGTCGGGCGAAGGCGGTGGTGCCGCGCAGCCAGGCCCGGCCGTACGGGTCCCTGAGTTCGGCGAACAGCCGGGCGGCCCGGCCGAGCACCGCGTCGGTGCCGGCGAAGTCGCCCCGGGTGGTGGTGACCCAGGCCAGGTTCTGCAACGACCACGCCTGCCCGCGCGGGTCCTGCGCGGCGAGACTCACCTGGTACGCCGCGGCGAGCCGGCTGCTGGCCTGGCTGAGCCTACCGGCGACGAAGTCGGCCATGCCGAGCCGGCGCATCGCCGAGGCGCGCAGGGTGGGCAGGCCGCCGGCGCTGGCCACCTGCAACGCCTCCCGCCAGGCGGCCGTCGCCCGGGCCTGCTCGCCGAGGGCCTGGTGGGCCTGCCCGGCGAGTAGCAGGGCGCTGGTCCGCACGGCCGCCTCGTCCCCGGCGTTGGCGGCGATCTTCTCGGCGAAGGCGAGCGCGTCGCCCGGTCGCCCGACCTGGAGCAACGCCCGGGCGTGCACCACCCGGTCGGCGGCGGGCACCCCGTCCCGGGCCAGCTCGGCGGCCCGCTCGGCGTACTCGACGGCGAGGGCCGGCTCCCCGGCGTGCAGCGACCGGCGGGCGGCTCGGCCCAGGGCGGCCACGCCCAGCGGGGCGACGGTCCGGGCCGGCGCGTCGGGGCGCAGCTTGACCGCGTCGGCGAGCGCCGCGGCCCGTTCCACGTGCTCGGCGACGAAGTCGTCGCGTACCGCGTCGGTGAACCCGCCGGGCAGGGCACCGGTGCCGCCAGGGGCGGCCCAGCGGGCCAGCGCGGCGTGCCGTTCGGCCAGCTCGGCCTTGCTGACCCCGGTGTACGCGGCCTCCCGCATCAGTGGGGTGGCGAAGGCGTAGCCGGTGCGGACGCGGTGCAGCATCCGCCGTTGCAGCAACTCCTCGACGGCCCGCGCCAGCTCGACGGCGGCCACCGCGGCGGGCCGGCCACCGAGCCCGACACGCTGCTCGCGCAGCGCCTCCAGCGCTCCGTCCGGCACGGTGTCACCGACCACGGCGGCGTCCCGGAGGACCGAACGGGCGTCCGGCGGCAGCGCGTCGATCCGGGCCGCGAGGACGGCCGCCAGGTCGCGGGAGAGCAGCCGGCTGCCCAGCGAGCCGGGCGCCAACCGCCAGCCCTCGGGGCCGCTGCGACGGTCGGCGTACGCGGTGAGCGCCCCCCGCTCCATCAGCAGGGTGACCAGCTCGGCCAGGTAGAACGGGTTGCCCTGGGCGGTGGCGAGCAGCCGGTCCGCGTCGGCCTGGGGCAGCTTCCCGCCGCCCAGGTAGCTGGTGAGCAGCCGGGCCGCGTCGGCGCCCCGCAGCGGGGGCAGCGCGTGCACCTCGGCGTCGGCGACGCGGGTCAGCGTCCCGGCGGTGCGGACCAACTCCGGGCGGCCGAGCAGCAGCACCAGCACCGGGCCGGTGAGCCGGGAGAGAGTGAGCCCGAGCGCGCTGATCGTCTCGGCGGTCGCGTCGTGCAGGTCGTCGACGACCATCACCAACGGCGTCTCGCCGGCCAGGGCGCTGAGCAGCCCGGCCACCGCGTTCGGCACGGCCTCGGCGTCGGCCGGGGTGGCCCCGGCGCTCCACTCCCCGTGGTCGGTGGCGTGCCCGCCGGGCAGCTCCGCGTACCCGAGCAGGGCCAGCAGGTGGTCGGTGGCGAGCGGGCCGCCGCCACGCTGCCCGAGCCGCTGGCCGAGCCGGCGCAGCCGTTCCTCCACGGCGGGACGGGTGAGCGCGGTGGACATGTCGTTGGGCAGGCCGACCGCGGCCCGGACCAGGTCGGCGAGGGGGGCGAGCCGGCGGCGTTCACCGAAGGCGGCGCAGCGTACGGAGAGCACCCGGGCGCCGGTGTGCGCGGCGTACCGCCCGGCGCCGACGTCGTACCCGGCGGCGAGGCGTTCCACCTCGGCGGCGAAGCGCGACTTGCCGATGCCCGCCTCGGCGGTGACCAGCAGCACCCGGGGCTCGCTGCGGTCGATGACCTCGGCGAGCCGGCCGGCGACCCGCCCGATCTCGGTCTCCCGGCCGACGAAGGGCGCCTCGTCGCCGAGGCCGGAGCGGGTGCCCGGGGCGTCCAGGAGGCCGAGCAGCTCGTACGCCTCGACCGGTTCGCGCTTGCCCTTGAGCCGAAGCGGGCGCAGCGCCCGCCAGGAGGCGACGTGCCGGGTGGCGGCGGAGGTGCGGGCACCGGCGTAGACGGCGCCGACGGCGGCGGCGTCGGCCAGCCGGGCGGCCGTGTTCACCGTGTCGCCGATGACCGTGTACTCGATGGCGGCCTGGATACCGGCGATGACGTCGCCGGTGTTCAGCCCGACCCGCAGGCCGAGCGGCGCGCCGCCGCCCCGTTCGTCGTCGAGCACCCGGCGGACGGCCCGCTGCATCGACAGCGCGGCGCGAACGGCCCGTTCCGCGTCGTCCTCGTGGGCGACGGGCGCGCCGAAGACAGCCATGATGCCGTCGCCGGTGAGCTTGTCGACGTGCCCGCCGAAGGTCTTCACGGCACCGGCGAGGGCGGCGAGCACCCGGTCGGTGACGGCGCCGACCCGTTCCGGGTCCAGGTCCTCCGACCAGGAGGTGAAGTCCGACAGGTCGCCGAAGAGCACGGTGACCACCCGGCGCTCGGCGGTGGGCAGGGTCGCGGCGGCTGGCAGGGCGGCACCGCAGTTGTGGCAGAACCGCGCCCCGGGGACGGCCAGCGTGCCGCAGACCGGGCAGGTCACGGCTGCTCCACCCCGAGGTGTACCAGCTGGGCGCGGACCGACCACTCGGCCGCCCACCACAGCGACCGGTCGACGTCGGCGTACACGGCCGCGACGACCTCGGCGGCGGTGCTGGCGCCGGCGGCGACCGCGGCCCGGACCTGGTCGAGCCGGGCCCGGCGGTGGGCCAGGTAGAACTCGGCCGCCGCGCCGCAGTCGGCCAGCGCCGGGCCGTGTCCCGGCAGCGCCGGGATCCCCCGGTACGTGGCGAGCAGTTCCAGGCTGGCGAGGTAGTCGCCGAGGTGCCCGTCGGGGTGCGCGACCACGGTGGTGCCGCGGCCGAGGATGGTGTCGCCGGTGAGGACGACCTGCTCGTCGTCGTGTTCCACGAGGAAGCAGACCGAGTCGGCGGTGTGCCCGGGGGTGTTGAGGAGCTGGATCTCCAGACCGAAGCCGCCGAAGTGCTCGCCCGGCTCGGTCAGCGGCTCACCGCCGATGGTGTGCGCCGGGTCGGCGGCGAGCACATGCGCGCCACCGAGCAGCTCGCTCAACCGGGGAGCGCCCTCGGTATGGTCCGGGTGCCCGTGGGTGATCAGCACGAACCCGATCGGCCCGTGCCCCGCGACAGCGGCCAGGTGCTCCTCGTCCGCCGGCCCCGGGTCGACGACGACCGCGTACTTGGCGCCGGGGGCACGCAGCACCCAGGTGTTGGTGCCGTCGAGGGTCATCGGGCCGGGGTTGGGCGCGCGCAGCAGCGTCACCCACTCCGGCAGCGCGTCGGCGAGCGCCGCCGCCGGCACAGTCAGATGCCCGGTCATGGCTGCGATCGTACGACCCTGCCCGCCACTCCCCGCGATCTTGCAAGGTCCGGCCGGCGTTTGTGCTTCTCCACGCCCTTTTGTCCGGAACTGGCGGCGCGCGATCGCGGGGGTGGCAGGCGAGGCTCAGGCGACCTCGACGATGACGTCGACCTCGACCGGGGCGTCCAGTGGCAGCTCGGCGACCCCGACCGCGGCGCGGGCGTGCCGGCCGGCCTCCCCGAACACCGTGCCGAACAGGTCGGAGGCGCCGTTGATCACGCCGGGCTGACCGGTGAAGCCGGGCGCGCTCGCCACGAAGCCGGTCAGCTTGACGATCTTGACGACGTTCTCCAGGCCGACCAGGGCGTCCACGGCGGCGAGGGCGTTCAGCGCGCATCGCGCGGCGAGGTCCTTGGCCTGCTCGGCCGAGACCCCCGCGCCGACCTTGCCGGTGGCGAGCAGCTTGCCACCGGCGATCGGCAACTGGCCGGAGACGTAGACGTGCTGCCCCGACTGCACGGCCGGGACGTAGCTGGCCACCGGCGGGACGACCTCGGGCAGGGTCAGGCCTAGCTCGGCGAGCTTGGCGTGCGGACCGTTGCTCATGCCTTGGGCCGCTTCAGGTACGCGACGAGCTGCTCCGGGTTCGGGCCGGGAACCACGGAGACCAACTCCCAGCCGTCCTCGCCCCAGTTGTCGAGAATCTGCTTGGTCGCGTGGACCAACAGCGGAACCGTGGCGTATTCCCACTTCTGCATCGGTGGAAGGCTCCCTTGGCTGACGTGGACGTGCTAACCGGGCACAGCCTACGGTCCGGACGACGGGCGGGGTGCGGGACGCTGCTCCGGCGCCGCCGGCGCCTCACCGCACGGGCCGTCGTGGTCGTACGGCTGGGGGCAGCGGGAACGGTCCGGCAGCAGCAGGTCGCAGAAGACCCGGTGCCGGTTGTTCTGGTCGTCGACGGTGGAGACGGTGGTCTCGCCGGCGTCCAGCTCGGCCAGGAAACCGAGCGAGGTGGCCACCGTGCCGGCCAGCGCGGTCGCCGCGGCGAGGTCGGCCACCCGGATCGGCAGGTGGATGACGTAGCCGGGCTCATCCTCGTCCCGGGCGCGGTCATGGGAACGATTCAGGACGCGCAGCACCTCCTGCGGTTCGGCGTGCCGCCGGTAGGACCGCTCGTTGACCGGCAGCCCACCGCCAGGGGTGCCCGCGTCACCCCGGGCGCCGAGCCGCGCCGCCCGGTCCCCCGCCGGGACCTGGGCTCGAGCGATGTTGTCCGCGTCGCGCATGCACTGCCTCCGGGCCTCGTACGTGATCTGATCGCCAACCGGACCGGACCCCCTGTCCGACCCGTCCCCCGTCCGGGCACGAACGTAGGACCGGCGCCAGTACGCCACAACGGGACGCGCACGCCCGACCACAGCAAGTCACATATGTGACACATGGCTGGTCCGGAAGGCGATCGCGCCGAACCGGCACGTCGTGCGCGACAGGTCACAGCGGACCCCGTCGACCGCTACCCTTCTGCCACGAACGGGCGATGAGGATTCGCCCGGCGTACCCGAACCCGCGTCCGCGCCCGGGGAGGCGAGGATGCCCTTCCCCGGGGGGACCACATGAACCGACCACCGACCGGCGGTGTGACCGGACCGGCCAGCTCCCCGTCCTCCGGCCCGGCCTCTCCGGGCACGGCGGCTTCCTACCCGGCCCACCGGCCCGCGACGGGGAAGCTGAAGCGGAGCCGGCTCGCCGTCTCGCTCACGATCGCCGCGGCGCTTCTGCTCTGCGGTGGCGGCACGGCGGCCGCCTATCTGGCCCTGCCCGACCGCGAGGACGGCGCCGGCGCGGTGGAGCCGGCTGTGGCGGTGGACAACTTCCTCAGCGCCGTCTACCAGGATCGGGACGCGCGGAGGGCGGCCGGCTTCGTCTGCGCGGCCTCCCGCGACCAGCAGAAGATCGCAGCGAAGGTCGCCGAGGTCGACAGGTACGCCTCTGGGCACGCCAACCCGCGGTTCCGGTGGGCCACCCCCCGGGTGGACAACCAGACCGGAGATCGGGCCACGGTCAGCGCGCGGGTCGTGATGACCACCGCCGACGAGAAGATCGCCGAGCAGGCGCTGCGTTTCACCGTCGTACGGGAGAAGGGTTGGTGGGTCTGCGAGGTGGCCTGACGCCGCCTGGTGGATAGGCTCGACGGGTGCGAGCAGCTGAGCCCCCGGCGGAACCGGCCGGTCCCGGATGGCCGTCCCGCCTGCACGTGGTGACCGGCAAGGGCGGCACGGGCAAGACGAGTGTGGCGGCGTCCCTGGCGCTCGCCCTGGCCGCCGGCAACCGGCGCACCCTGCTGGTCGAGGTGGAGGGGCGGCAGGGCATCGCCCAGCTCTTCGGGACCGACCCGCTGCCGTACGAGGAGCGGCACCTGACCGACGCCCCCGGCGGCGGCGAGGTGCGCGCCCTGGCGGTGGACGCCGAGGAGGCCCTGCTCGAGTACCTCGACATGTTCTACCGGCTCGGGGCGGCCGGGCGGGCGTTGCGCAAGCTCGGGGCGATCGACTTCGCCACCACCATCGCCCCCGGCCTGCGGGACGTGCTGCTCACCGGGAAGGTGAAGGAGGCGACCACCCGCACCGCCGGCCAGCGCCGCACGTACGACGCGGTGGTGCTGGACGCACCGCCGACCGGGCGGATCGGCCGCTTCCTCAACGTGACGGCGGAGACCGCCCGGCTGGCGAAGGTCGGCCCGATCAAGACCCAGAGCGAGGGGGTCGCCGCGCTGCTGCGTTCCCCGATGACCGCGGTGCACGTGGTCACACTGCTGGAGGAGATGCCGGTCCAGGAGACCGTCGACGCGATCGGCGAGCTGGCCCAGCTCGGCTTCCCGGTGGGGCGGGTGATCGTCAACGGCACCCGGCCGCCGCTGCCGGTCGGCCGGGAGGTCACCGCGGCGGAGCTGCGGCGGGGGCTGCTCGCCGCCGGGCTGCCCGCCGATCGGGCGACCGTGACCGGGCTGGTCGGCGAGGCGCGGGACCAGCAGGTCCGCCGCGGACTGGAGGATTCGCTCCGGGCCGATCTGGTGGAGCTGGGGCTGCCCATGACCGAGCTGCCGCTGCTGCCCGACGGGGTGGACCGGGCCGGGCTGGCGACGCTCGCCGAGCTGCTCGGCCGGGCCGATTGACTCACACCTGCCGGCGGCTCGACGCGCGGACGGCAACGGCCCGATACGCTCGATTGGTGCCTTCCGAAGACGCGGCGCCACGGCTGGACGTCGACCAGATCCTCGCCGACCCGGGTGTACGGATCGTCGTGTGCTGTGGCGCCGGCGGGGTGGGTAAGACCACCACGGCGGCGGCGCTCGCGCTGCGGGCGGCCGAACAGCACGGCCGCCGCACGGTGGTGCTCACCATCGACCCGGCCCGCCGGCTGGCCCAGTCGCTCGGCCTGACCGAGCTGGACAACACCCCCCGGCAGGTCAAGGGGATCGAGGTCGAGGCCAGCGGCGGCGAGCTGCACGCGATGATGCTGGACATGAAGCGCACGTTCGACGACGTGGTGCTCCAGCACACCGATCCGACGAAGGCGGCGGAGATTTTCGCCAACCCCTTCTACCAGGCCATGAGCTCGACCTTCGCCGGCACCCAGGAGTACATGGCGATGGAGAAGCTGGGGCAGTTGCACGCCCGCGGCGAGTGGGACCTGATCGTGGTGGACACTCCGCCGTCCCGCTCCGCGCTGGACTTCCTGGACGCCCCGGCCCGGCTCTCCCGCTTCCTCGACGGTCGGATGCTGCGGCTGTTGCTCGCGCCGGCGCGTACCGGCGGGCGGAGCATGTTCACCTTGGTCACCGCCGGTTTCGGGATGTTCTCGAAGGTGGTGCAGAAGGTGCTCGGCGCCCAACTGCTCACCGACCTGTCCGGCTTCGTGGCCGCACTGGACTCGATGTTCGGCGGGTTCCGGCAGCGGGCCGAGCAGACGTACCGCATCCTGCAGGCCCGGGAGACGGCGTTCCTGCTGGTCGCGGCACCGGAGTCGGACGCGGTCCGGGAGGCGGCCTACTTCGCGGGGCGGTTGCGCGAGGAGCGGATGCCGCTGGCCGGGCTGGTCGTCAACCGGGTGCACCGGCCCGTCGTGGAGCTGGACGCCGCGGCGAGTCTGGCGGCGGCGGAGCGGCTGGTGGAGCTGGGCGGCCACGAGGCCACCGTCGACGTGCTGCGCGCGCATGCCGCGCTCGCCCGGCAGTCGGTACGCGAGCGGCAGGTGGCGGCCCGGTTCACCGAGGCGTTCCCGGCGGTACCGGCGGTGTCGGTGACCGCGCAGCCCGCCGACGTGCACGACGTCGACGGGCTGCGGACCATCGGCGCGGCGCTCAGCCGGCCGTGACGCGCGGCGCTCAGGTCGCTGCGGTCACCAGGATCTTGTCCTTGCCGGCCTTGTCCTTGGCGTTCTTCTTCATCGCGGCCTCGAACATCTTGCGCCAGCTCGTCACCTGGGGGTGACGGCGGAGCAACGCCCGACGTTCGCGTTCGGTCATGCCACCCCACACCCCGAACTCGATCCGGTTGTCGAGCGCGTCGGCCAGGCACTCGTACCGAACTGGGCAGCTCCGGCAGATCCGCTTCGCCACGTTCTGTTCGGCGCCCTGTACGAACAACGCGTCCGGGTCCCCGTTCTGACATGCCGCCAGTGACGGCCAGTCAGCGATCATGCCCATGTGTACACGTCCCCCCTTGCAGTACCTACCGACTCGTGCGACCAGCCGTCGATCTCCCCCCGGTCGTCCGACCCGTTCCTTCCCCAAGGAGGCACGGACGACGTGTGGCCGGTCGCCGCCACCATCATGCTCTGTAGTCGCCTGATTACGCAACGTTGTCGGCAAAATCCATTATTTCGGACACTCCCGGCTTCCCGGGCCTTCGCTCGCCGCTTACCCGGCCGGAGTACGTGAAAACGCTGCGCCGCTCCACCGATCGGGTGGAGACTCGGCGCCAGGTCACACGCAACCAAGCACCGGGGGTCATGCGTTTAGCACAACGAGGGTCGCGCGCGCAGGAAATGGGGAAAGAACGCCCCGGCGACCCTCGTTCCCTACTCGCGTACCCTGTCGAGGTGACCTGGATGCGGAAACGTGACCACAATGTCTTCACCAACGCCGCATCGCTACTCGTCTGTGGCCTCTTGGCCGGTGTGGTCGTCGCGGCGGCGGCCTTCCCTGCGGTGGCGATGTCCGGACTGGCCGCGAAGGCCGGCGCCGAGACCTTCGGCGCGTTGCCGAAGGAGCTGACCGTCGCCCGCGCGCCGCAGATCAGCTACCTGCTCGCCGCCGACGGCAAGACCCCGTTGGCGACCATGTACGACGAGAACCGCCGGGACGTCAAGTTCGAGGACATCGCCCTGGTCATGCGGCAGGCGATCATCGCCGCCGAGGACCACGACTTCTACAAGCACAACGGGGTCGACCTCAACGGCATCGCCCGCGCCTTCGTCAACAACCAGGCCGGCGCCAACTCGCAGCAGGGCGCCTCGACGCTGACCATGCAGTACGTCCGGCTGGCCATCGCCTACTCGGCGACCCACCCGGCGGACGTGGTCGCCGCGACCGAGGACACCGGGCCCCGCAAGCTTCGCGAGATGCGGCTGGCCATGCAGGTCGACAAGGAGTTCTCCAAGGACGAGATCCTGACCCGGTACCTCAACCTCGCCTCCTTCGGCAACGGCGCGTACGGCATCTACGCCGCCAGCCAGGTCTACTTCGGCAAGCCGCCCAGCAAGCTCAAGCTGGAGGAGGCGGCGATGCTGGCCGGCATGGTCAAGGCCCCGACCCAGAACGACCCGACCACCGCCAGCGGTCGCCCGCTCGCCGAGCAGCGGCGCAGCTACGTCCTCCAGAACATGGTCGAGATCGGCGCCATCACCCAGCAGGAGGCGGACGCCGCCAAAGCCACCGACATGCGGGTCAAGGACAAGCGCACCCCGAACGGCTGCGTGGCGGCCAACAAGAAGGGGTGGGGCTTCTTCTGCGACTTCTTCTACCGCTGGTGGATGCAGCAGGAGACCTTCGGCTCGACCAGCTACGACCGGGAGCGGCGGCTGAAGAGCGGCGGCTACACCATCACCACCACCCTCGACGTGCAGGCGCAGGACGGCGCCGACAGGGCCGTGCGCAACCAGCTGAGCGAGAACAGCAAGGCCGCCCGCATGGTGGCCGTCGTGGAGCCGGGCACCGGCCGGGTGCGGGCACTCGCGGTGAACCGCAACTTCAAGCTCGACGACCCGAAGAAGCCGCAGAACAAGATGTCCAGCGACCCGAAGAAGGCCAAGAAGAAGATCCGGGGCAACTACCCGAACACGGTCAACCCGCTGCTCACCGGCGGTCAGGGGATCACCGGCTACCAGGCCGGCTCGACCTTCAAGATCTTCACGGTGGTCGCCGCGCTGGAGAAGGGCGTCCCGCTCAGCTACACGATCAACTCGCCGGAGGTCTTCCGGTCGAAGTACATCATCGCGCCCGGCCCGGCGGCCTGCCCCGGCACCAACCTCTACTGCCCCAAGAACGCCTCCAAGAGCATGGCCGGCGTGCACGACATGTGGGGTGCCTTCGGCCGGTCGGTGAACACGTTCTTCGTCTCCCTCCAGCAGCAGGTGGGCGCCGATAACGTGGTCAAGGCCGCCAAGAAGCTCGGCATCACCTTCCGCTCGCAGGAGGACCTGACCCTGGAGCGGGGCGCGCACCAGTGGGGCGCGTTCACCCTCGGCGTGTCGCAGACCACCCCGCTGGAGCTGGCCAACGCGTACGCGACCCTGGCCGCCGACGGCAAGTTCTGCGAGCCGATCCCGGTGCAGCAGATCAAGGGGCCGGACGGCGAGAAGCTCGACATCGCCAACCCGAAGTGCGAGCAGCGGGTCAGCACCGAGGTGGCCCGCGCCGCGGTGGACGCCGCCCGCTGCCCGCTGGGTGACCGGTCGTCCACCTCTCGCTGCACCGGCGCCACCGCCCGTAACGTCCGTGGCATCGTCGATGCCCCGGTCGCCGGCAAGTCCGGCACCACCGACTCGGACAGGACCTCCTCCCTGGTGGCGATGACCAAGCAGTACGCGGTGGCCGGCATCATGGCCGACCCGGACTGGCCGCAGACCACCCAGAAGATGGGGCACGACGAGACCCCGCAGGGCATCAACCCGGCGGTCTACAACACGCTGCGGGACGCGATGAAGGGCAAGGAGCGGATCAACTTCACCCCACCCAGCGGCAAGATCATTTACGGTGACCAGCGGTCCATCCCCGGCGTGAAGTGCGAGTCGGTGGACACCGCACGGTCCCGGATCAGGGGTGCCGGCTTCGAGGCGGTCGTCTCCGACACCCGGGTCGCCTCGGAGTGCCCCGCCGGCCAGGTGCACGGCACCAGCCCCAGCGGCCGCACCATCAAGGGCGGCGTGGTGACCATCGAGATCAGCGGCGGTGGCGGCGGCACGCCGGACGGCCAGAGCACGACCGGCCCCGGCGGGCCGGGCACCCCGCCGAACCCGAGAGGGCCCGGCCGACCCCGCGGCTGATGTCACCCGGACAACGACGGGCGGGCACCCTTCGAGGGTGCCCGCCCGTCGGGCGTACCAGGGTCAGAGTCCGAGCTGTCGGCGTACCTCGGCGGCCACCCGGCCCCCCTCGGCCTGGCCGGTCACCGCGGCCTGGGCCGCCTTCATGGCCGGGCCCATCTGGGCCCTGCCGGTGAAGCCGCCCGCGGCGAGCGCCCCCGCGACGAGCTCGGCGAGCTCGTCGTCGGAGAGCTGCTTCGGCAGGTACCGCTCCAGCACCTCGCCCTCGGCGGTCTCCTTGGCGGCCTGCTCGGCGCGGCCCGCGTCGGCGAAGGCGGCAGCGGCCTCCCGCCGCTTCTTCGCCTCCTTGGTCAGCACCGCGAGCACCTCGTCGTCGGTGAGCTCCCGCTTGGCCTTGCCGGCGACCTCGGCGGTGCCGACGGCGGCGAGCGCCATCCGCAGCGTGGAGGTGGTCAGCTCGTCGCGCGCCTTCAGGGCGGCGCGCATGTCGGCGGTGAGGCGGTCCTTCAGCGTGCTCATGGACGGTGAAACTACCCTGAACGACATGCAGAAGCGCACACTATTCCGGCTCGCCGCCGGGACCGTCGCCGCGGGCGCGGCCACCCTGGCGTACGCGTCGCTCATCGAGCGCAACATGTTCACCCTGCGCCGGTACGACGTGCCGGTGCTGCCGACCGACGCGGAGCCACTGCGGGTGCTCCATCTGTCGGACCTGCACATGATGCCGGACCAGCGGCGCAAGCAGCAGTGGGTGGCGTCGCTCGCCGCCCTCGACCCCGACCTGGTGGTGGTCACCGGGGACAACATGGCCGACCCCGAGGCCGTCCCGGGCGTGCTGCGGGCACTGCAACCGCTGTTCGGCGTTCCCGGCGCGTTCGTCTTCGGCTCGAACGACTACACCGGCCCGGTCTGGAAGAACCCGTTCACCTACTTCCTGCCCAACCGCGAGTACACCGAGGGCGCCGCACTGCCCTACGAAGAACTGCGCGACGTCTTCGTCGGCGCCGGCTGGGCCGACCTGAACAACGCCCGCACGTCGATCAAGGCCGGTGGCCGGCTGGTGGAACTGGTCGGCGTGGACGACCCGCACGTCGAGCGGGACGACTACCCCGCCGTCGCCGGACCGGTCTCCGACACCGCGGACCTGTCCATCGCGGTCGTCCACTCCCCCGAGCCAGCGGTGCTGGACCAGATGGCCGCCGACGGCTTCGGCCTGCTGCTCGCCGGGCACACCCACGGCGGCCAGGTCTGCGTGCCCGGGTACGGCGCGCTGGTGACCAACTGCGGGCTGCCCCGATCGATGGCCAAGGGCCTGCACCGCTGGCCCGGCTCCGACTCCTGGCTGCACGTCTCCGCCGGCCTGGGCACCCACCCCACCGCCCCGGTGCGGTTCGCCTGCCCGCCGGAGGCGAGCATCCTGACCCTCATCTCCCGCTGACCTGCGCTCCCGCCACGCCGCCGTCGTACCGAGCCGCCGGGCGACGCGGCGGGCGGGGGTACCGAGTTTGACCACCGGGTCGGGTGGGCTACTATTTCTCAGCACGCCTCGGGGTGTGGCGCAGCTTGGTAGCGCGCTTCGTTCGGGACGAAGAGGTCGTCGGTTCGAATCCGGCCACCCCGACCAGAGTAAGTGCAGCTCAGGGCCGGTCTCCCTTTCGGGAGACCGGCCCTGAGTCGTTACCGGGGTACCCCTGGGGAGAAATCTGGGAGAAGATCTTGGAAAAAGCCTCTCCCAACCGCCCTACGGACCGCCCTTCAACAGCCGGTCAAGCGCCGCCACGGGCGAGCCGGGAGCCATCTCCCGACGGACCGCCAGCGCTGCTTCCCACAAACCGGTCAGCCCGGCCGTGAGTCGCTGCCGCATGTCCGGCGTCACGTGCGAGTAGCGAGCCTGCACCGAACCGTCCTCGTGCCCCATCCGCTCATCCATGAGCTTTGGCGGGGTGCCCAGCTCGACCATGACCGTCTTGTGGCTGTGTCTGAGGCCATGGGGCGTCAGTCGGGGCGCAATGGGCAGCCAGCACGAGTCAGCGCGGTTCGTGGCGTTCCGGCCGCGTACCGGCACGCCGGGCCACGGGTCGGCGAGCACCGGCACCGGGCGCGGCTCTTGCGGTGCCTTCTTCGGGTACCACCCGGTAGCCGCCGGGTGAAACAGCCACGTGGCAAAGCTATTGCGCCGCCAGTGGGCGGCCAATTCTCCCGATGAACCGCTGCCCCGGACGTAGCCCAGGTCTTCGGCTGCGCTGTGAACCTTGACGCGCGTCGTCTCCGACACCATCTCCGGATGGTTGAAGACAGTAGAGGCGGTGCCGACCGACACGCCGGCACGGCGAGCGACGTCGGCAAGCTCTGGCCCCGGTCGTCGTGCTGCCCCGTTGGCGGCCCGGTAGCCACCGAAAACGTATTTAAGTCCGTGGCAGGCGCACGGCTTCGGCCGCGTGCGGGCCATGTGGTCCGACACCAGGCCAAATAGCCACTCGGGCAAGTCAATCGTGCGGTGGGAATCGTCCTTGGGCGGGCAGCGGTGAAGCTCTCCGGTGTCGAGTTCGTATAGCTGCCATTCCACCCGCAGCCCGGCCGAACGCACATACTGCGTCTCCAGGCCCACCAGTTCACCCCACCGCACTCCGGTGTAGCCCTTGAGAACAACGGCCACGAATTCGTCGTCACGGCCGGACAGAAGCGCGGCCCGCTCGGCGAGCAGCAAGATACCGAGCGGGTTGGTAACCGCCTTCTCAGGGCCGCGATTGCGGGAACGGCCAGCGCGCTTACCTCGGCCACGGCGGCGGGTAGCAGGGTTGGAGTCCCGCAGCCCCTCTTCGACGGCATCAGCGAGAATGAGATGAAGGGTCGCCCGCCATGTCTTGATACTCGACTCGGCATAGCCGAGCACTCTTTCCTCCTTCTCCCATGTCATCACGTCATTGGCCGTCATGTCGGCGATCGCAGTGTGCTCAAACGCGGGTAGCAGGTGTTCCTCGATGTGCCGCCTGTAGTTCTGCAACGTCGAGGCGGCCAGGTCTTGAGCCCCGTACCACCGGCTCACGTACTGCCCGAAGGTTATCCGGCTGTCGGCAAGGTTGCGCCGACGGCCGTTGCGCACCTTTGCTTCCATGTCGTTGGCTGCGCGTTCGGCCTCGCGCTTGGTGCGGAAGCGGATGGTTTCGCCGTTGTCATGGCTAACGGTGCCGTACTTTCCGCGATCTATTTTGTATCGGCCGCGCCAGTAGTCGCCACGCTTCTCGGCGTACCCCAAATCGTTCCTCCTTCGTACACAGCAGTGCCGCCCGGCAAGAGGCCGGGCGGCACCTGATATCAACTAGGCTGCGATGGGCGGACCGTCGTTCGCCTTGCGCGCTCGCCGGGGCCGGCGCGCTTTTAGCTGAACTGCCGGCGACGAACGGCGCTGGCCAGGAGAATTATTTCCTCCTGGCCAGCGCTGTTCGTTGGAGCTTTAGCGGATGATTTCAACCCTGTTGTCGCGGACGAGGTTTTTACCGGGTTCGCGTACTTGGTCCATGGCGGCGTTGTTGAGCAGGAGGCAGCCGCCGAATCGTTCGGTGATTTTGATGGTGGTGGACTTGTTGTTGGCCAGGT
>NZ_SMKN01000138.1 GCF_004348675.1 Micromonospora sp. KC606
ACTCCAGGGCCTCGCGCAGATCCGCCTCACGGATTTCGCGGCTCTTCGCGCCCCGCGTGGTGACCTCGACGGCCACCGAGCCGGTGAAACCACGGCCGGCGAGCGAGCGCAGCAGCTCGGCGCAGGGCTGGCCGCCCCGGCCCGGCACCAGGTGCTCGTCGCGCCCCTCCCCGGTGCCGTCGCCGAGGTGCACGTGCGCCAGACCCGCGCCCATCCGGTCGGCCATCGCCAGGGCGTCGGTGTGCGAGGCCGCGCAGTGCGACAGGTCCAGGGTGTAGGCGGCGTACCCGGTGTCGGTCGGATCCCAGCCCGGGACGTACGGGACGAACTGCCGGCCGGCCATCCGCACCGGGTACATGTTCTCCACCGGGAAACGCAGGTCGGGATACTCCCGGGCGATCGTGGCCAGGCCGTCGCCGAAGTTGCGCGCGTAGTCGCGCTGCCAGGTGAACGGCGGGTGCACCACCACGGTGGGCGCCCCCAGGGTCGAGGCCAGCTCCGCCGACCTGCGCAGCCGCTCCCACGGGTCGGGGCTCCACACCCGCTGGGTGACCAGCAGGCAGGGCGCGTGTACCGAGAGGACCGGCACACCGTAGTGCTCGGCGAGGCCGCGCAGCGCGCCGGCGTCCTGGCTGACGGCGTCGGTCCAGACCATCACCTCGACGCCGTCGTAGCCGAGCGCCGCGGCCAGCTGAAAGGCCGCCGCGGTCCGTTCAGGGAAGACCGAGGAACTGGACAGAAGAACGGGGACGCGGGAAGTCACACTCCCGAGGGTAACCGGGGCCGGCCCGCACGCTCGGGACGAGTGTCCGCAAACCGCCCAGAACGGCCGAGCGACGTCACATCGGCGCCAGCTGGTCCAGCCGGCTGAGGATGACCCCCTCCCGCAGCGCCCACGGACAGATGTCCAGCGACGGCACGTCGAGACGGCGCATCACCGCCTCGGCCACCACCGCCCCGGCGAGCAGCTGGTGCGCCCGCTGCGCGCTCACCCCCTCCAACTCCGGCAACGTGCCGGATGGGATGTGCCGGATGAAGCCGAGCACCTGGCGGAGTCCTCTCCGGGTGAGGCTGCGGGGAGCCCAGAGTCCCGCGCTCGACGGCGCCGCGCCGGCCAGCCGGGCCAGCGTCCGGAACGTCTTGGAGGTGGCTACCGGCCGCTCCCACCCCACCGCGGTCAGCTTGTCCACCACCGGATCGAGCAGTTCGTCGACGTACTCCCGCAGCTCCTCGACGGTCTCCGCCGACGGCGGGACGAGACCGGAAGGGTCTTCCCGCAGCCGCTCCCGGCTCAGCCGCCCGGCGCCCAGCGGCAGCGAGATCGCCACGTCCGGGTTCTCGTCGATGCCGGCGGCCAGTTCCAGCGAGCCGCCCCCGATGTCCATCGCCAGCAACCGCCCCGCCGACCAACCGAACCACCGCCGCACCGCGAGGAAGGTCATCCGCGCCTCGTCCGCGCCGGAGAGCACCTCCAGGCGTACGCCGGTGGCGTCCCGGACCCGGGTGAGCACCTCGGCGGCGTTGGTGGCGTCGCGGACCGCGCTGGTCGCGAAGGCCAGCAGGTCGTCGACGACCAGCCCGGTGGCCGCCGAGCGGGCCATGCCGACCGCCTGGACCAGACTTTCGGCGCCCTCCTCGGTCAACGCGCCGTCCGGGCCGATCTGCTCGGCCAGCCGGAGCACCACCTTCTCCGAGTGCGCCGGCCAGGGGTGCGCCCCCTGATGGGCGTCGACCACCAGCAAATGCACCGTGTTCGAACCGACGTCAAGGACACCCAGTCGCATGCCTCGACCTTAGGCCACCACGTTTCGGCTGCTCGCCGGCCAGCCGGCGGCACCGGGCGTACGCTGGTCCGGGTGACGAGCCAGGTGAAACCGCGGGCGCTGGTGGACGACCCCGACGACCCGCGCAGCCGCGAGGTGGGGCTGGACTTTCCGCGCGAGTGGATCGAGTTCCTCGACCCGGCCGACCCGAAGCACCTGGTCCGCGCCGACCTGACCTGGCTGCTGTCCCGCTGGACGTGCGTGTTCGGCAAGGGCTGTCACGGCATCGTCGCCGGCCGGGCCGCCGACGGCTGCTGCTCGCACGGCGCGTTCTTCACCGACGCCGACGACGAGAAGCGGGTCCGCGCCGCGGTCAAGCGGCTCACCCCGGCCACCTGGCAGCACTACCGCAGGGGCTTCAGGAACTGGACGGAGGCCGACACGATCGACGGCAAGAGCCCGGCCCGGCGCACCGCCACCCGGGCCGCCGACGCGCCGTGCGTCTTCCTCAACGACGCCGACTTCCCGGCCGGGGGCGGCTGCGCGCTGCACGCCCAGGCACTGCGTGACGGGGTGCACCCGCTGGAGTACAAGCCGGACGTCTGCTGGCAGCTGCCGATCCGCCGCGACCAGGAGTGGCACCAACGACCGGACAACACCAGGGTGCTGGTCTCCAGCCTGTCCGAGTTCGACCGGCGGGGCTGGGGCGCGGGCGGGCACGACCTGGACTGGTGGTGCACGTCGTCGTCCGACGCGCACGTCGGCGCCGAGCCGATGTACGTCTCGTACGGCCCGGAGCTGACCGCGCTGATCGGCGCGCCCGCGTACGCGAAACTCGCCGAACTGTGCGCGGCCCGACTCCGCCAGGGCCAGGTCGCCCCGCACCCGGCCACCGGCTGAACCGGACCGTCGCTCGCCCGAGCGGCAGCACCACCCCGGCGTGGTCGAGCGGCCTGGGCGCGCCCGGAGACGCCACCGTCCCCGGGCGGCACTCAGCCGGCCTTCACCGCGAGCACCGGGCAGCGCACCCGGAGCAGGACCTCCTGCGCCGCCGACCCCATGATGAGTTTGCCCACCGCGCTGCGGTGCCGGACCCCGATGACCACCAGCGAGATGTCCTCCGCCTCGACGATGTCGACGATCTCCTCCGCCGTGTCCCGGCCCCGGACCAGCTGCCGGACGCTGTGCGGCACCCCGGCGGCGGTCAGCTCCCGCACCACCCGCTCCAGGTCCGCCTCCTGGGCGAACCGCGGGTCGACGTACGCGTCGCCGCGCGAGGTGTTCACCACCAGCACCGGCTCGTCGCGGAACCGGGCCTGTTCCACGGCGGCCCGCAGCGCCGCCTCGCCCAGCGGCGAGGGCACGTACCCCACCAGCACGGTCATCCCGTCACCAACCTTCCCCGTAGCGGACGGACCACGAACCGTCCGACCAGCGGCCAGAGCAGCACAACCGCGACGATGGCGTAGATCGACCAGGAGACCCAGCCGCCGATCAGCCCGTGCAGCTCACCGCCGGAGAGCTGCAACGCCCGCCGACCCTGCAACTCGGCGCGCGGGCCGAGGATCACCCCGACGATCAGCGGCAGGATCGGCAGCCCGAAGCGGCGCATACCGAAGCCGAGCAGGCCGATGGTGAGCAGCAGGAACAGGTCGAACGGCGAGGCGTTGACCGCGTACGCGCCCATCGAGGCGAAGAAGATGATCCCGGCGTACAGGTAAGGGCGCGGGATCCGCAGCAGTTTCGCCCAGGCGGGGGCGAGCGGCAGGTTCAGCACCAGCAGCAGCAGGTTGCCGACGAAGAGGCTGGCGATCAGCGTCCAGACCAGGCCGGACTCCCGCTCGAAGAGCAGCGGTCCGGGTTGGATGCCGTACTGCTGGAAGGCGGCCAGCATCACCGCGGCGGTGGCGTTGGTGGGCAGGCCGATCGCCAGCAGCGGCACCAGCGTGCCGGCGGCGGAGGCGTTGTTGGCGGCCTCCGGGCCGGCGACGCCCTCGATCGCGCCCCGGCCGAACTCCTCCGGGTGCTTGGTCAGCTTCTTCTCGGTGACGTACGACAGGAAGGTGGGGATCTCCGCCCCGCCCGCCGGCACCGCGCCGAACGGGAAGCCGAAGGCGGTGCCGCGCAGCCACGGCTTCCAGGACCGTTGCCAGTCCTGCCGGCCCATCCACGGCTGGCCCACCGGGATCACCTCGGCGGCCCGCCGCCGCAGGTGGGCCGCGATCCAGAGCGCCTCGCCGACGGCGAAGATGCCCACCGCCACGACGACCACGTCGATGCCGTCGGCGAGCTGTGGAATCCCCAGGGTGAGCCGCTGCTGGCCGGTCTGGTCGATGCCGACCACACCGATGACCAGGCCGAGCAGCAGCGAGGCGAAACCGCGCACCCGGGACGCGCCGAGCACTGCGGTGACCGCCACGAACGCCAGCAGCATCAGCGCGAAGTAGTCCGGCGCGCCGAGGCTGATCGCGAACGACACCACCGGCGGGGTGACCACCACCAGCAGCAGGGTGGCGATGGTGCCGGCGACGAACGAGCCGATCGCGGCGGTGGCCAGGGCCTGCGCGGCCCGGCCGGCCTTGGCCATCTTGTTGCCCTCGATGGCGGTCACCACCGACGACGACTCACCGGGGGTGTTGAGCAGGATCGACGTGGTCGAGCCGCCGTACATGCCGCCGTAGAAGATGCCGGCGAACATGATGAACGCCTGGGTGGGCTCCATGCCGTAGGTGACCGGCAGCAGCAGCGCCACGGTCATCGCCGGCCCGATGCCGGGCAGCACGCCGACGGCGGTGCCGATGGTGACGCCGAGCAGCGCGATCAGCAGGTTCGTCGGGGTCACCACGTTGGCGAACCCGTCGAGCAGGTTGGCGAGGTTGTCCATCAGAGGATCCCTTGCAGCACACCGGCGGGCAGGTTGACGCCGAGCCCGATGGCGAACGTGTAGAAGGTGATCAGCGCCAGCGCGACGGCGATCAACAGGTTGCGCACGTAGTGCCGGTTACCGAGGGCGAACGCCGTGCCCCAGAAGAGCAGCGTCCCGCTGATCACCCAACCGAGCCGGTCGATCAGCACCGCGTTGACCAGGAACGCCCCGATCAACAGCAGCACCGTCCGCCAGTCGACGGGGGTGGTCAGGTCGACGTCCTCGCCGGCCTCCGGCTCGCCCGAGCCGCCTCGGGCCACGTCCACGGCGTACACCGCCGCGACGATCAGCAGCAGCACGCCGAGCAGGATCGGCACCGGTTTCGGACCGATCGGGTCGGCGCTGCCGAGCGCCGACCCGATCCGGGTCGCGTCGATGATCACCAGAGCGCCGACCAGGGCGAGGAACGCGCAGACGGCGTACTGCGCTCGGTCACCGCCCGGGGCCGACCCGGTCCGGTCGATGGCGGCGTCCTCGGCGGCGGGCCCCGCCGACCCGGCGGCGGGCCCCGCCGGGTCGGCGGCCGGCGGCTCCGCGGCCGGGGTCGGCGGGGAGGGGGGTTGATCCGCCTGCCCCCGGCGCGCCGCCGCCTGGTCCGGCACGGTCGGTTCCGCCGACCGGGGCGGCAGGCCGCCGCCCCGGTCCGGTCGGGTCGTCCTGCCGGTCATGCCAGTCCGAGCTGCTTGAGCAGGTCGGCGACGGACTTGTCCTGCTCGGTGAGGAAGGTGGCGAACTCGTCGCCGGTGACGAAGGCATCGGTCCAGCCGCGCTTGGTCAGTTCGGCCTTCCACTCGTCCGACTCGTGCATCCTGGTCAGCGCGTCGATCCAGACCTGCTTGTCGGCGTCGCTGATCCCGGGCGGCGCGACGATGCCCCGCCAGTTGGTGAAGACCAGGTCGATGCCGGACGACTTGAGCGTCGGTACGTCCTTGAGCGCCTCGACCGGCTCCTCGCTGGTCACCGCGAGGACCCGGATCTGACCGGCCTGGACCTGGTCGAGGAACTCGCCGAAGCCGCTGGCGCCGAAGGCAACCTTGCCGCCGAGCACGGCCGGCAGCAACTCGCCGCCGCCGTCGTAGGTGACGTAGTTGACCTGGCGGGGGTCGATGCCGACGGTCTTGGCGAGCTGCATGGGCAGCAGGTGGTCGGGACCGCCGGGTGAGGAGCCGCCACCGACTGCGATCTTCTTCGGGTCCGCCTTCCAGGCCGCGATCAGGTCGGCAACCGTCCGGTACGGGGAGTCCTTCGGCACCACGATGGCGCCGGCCTCCTCGATCAGCTTCGCCAGCGGGGTGGTCTGGGTGAGCGTGGCCGCCGACTTGGAGGTGTACGAGGCCCCGACGACGCCCAGCCCCATCTGCATGGCGAGCCTGCCGTTGCCCTTCTCGTTGACCGTCCGTTGCAGGCCCACGGTGCCGCCCGCGCCGGGCAGGTTGAACACCTGGACGCCGGTGGCGATCTTGGCGTCCTCCATCACCTTGGCCGCGGTGCGGGCGGTGGTGTCGTAGCCGCCACCGGGGGTGTTCGGCACCATGATCCGCAGTCCGGAGACCGGCTTGCCGTTCCCACCGCCGGACGAGCCCTCGTTCTTGTCGGCGGTGGCCCCGCACCCGGCCAGGGCCACCGCCGTGGCGGCAGCGGCACCGATGGCCAGCAGTTTTATCCGAGTTGCCATCTTGTTTCTCTTCCGTTTCGAAGGAGTCCGGCGGCAAGATGATGGCCCCCGGGCGGACGCCGCGTCTGCCTTCTGTCACCAGCGAACATTGAGGTCTTTGTGGTCACGATCACGCCCCGCCGCACGCTGGCCGGGCAGTTGCTCGTTCTCCAGCTCGCGATCGTGGTCGTCGTGCTGGTGGCGGTGGCCGCCGTGTCGCTGGCCCAGTCCGCGGCCACCTTCAACCGGGTGGAGGGCCGACGGGTGGCCGCCCTCGGCGAGCAGCTCGCCGGCAGCCCGCTGCTGCGCGACCAGCTCAACCAGCCGGCCCCGGCGGAGCTGGTCGCTCCGCTGGTGCAGAGCACCCTCGACCAGTCCGGGGTGACCTCGGTGACGGTGGCGGACGCCCGGGGCCGGGTGGTCGCCTCCACCGACCCGACGCTGGTGGGCAGCCCGCTGGTGCTCGGCGACCCCCGGGTGGCGCAGGGCCGCGCCTGGTCCGGCGAGCTGGAGCTCGGCGGCTCGCGGGAGTTGGTGGCCCAGGTGCCGGTGCTCGGCGCCGATGAGAAGAAGAAGAACGTGGGCCGGCACCTGGGCGTGGTGACCATCGGCGAGGCCGCGCCGAGCTGGTCGGCGCGGCTGGTCGGTGCCTCCTCGTACCTGTTCACCTATCTCGGTATCGCCAGCGTGCTGGGGGTGGTCGGCTCCTGGCTGCTGGCCCGGCGGATCAAACGGCAGACGCTCGGGCTGGAGCCGCGCGAGATCGCCGGCCTGGCCGAGCACCGGGAGGCGCTGCTGCACGGCATCGCCGAGGGGGTGATCGCGCTCGACCCCCAGCTGCGGGTCACGCTGGTGAACTCGGTCGGCCGGCGACTGTTGGACCTGCCGGAGGACTGCCTCGGGCGTAGCCTCGCCGACCTGCGCATCGGCGGCCGGCTGCGGGACGTGCTGGCCAGCACCGGCAGCGAACCGGACGCTCGGGACGAGGTGGTGGTCCGGCGCGGCCGGGTGCTGGTGATGAACCGGATGACGGTCAGCAAGGACGGCCGGCGGCTCGGCTCGGTGACCACCTTGCGGGACCGCACCGAGTTGGCCCGGCTGGAGCAGGAGATCGGCTCGTTCCGCAGCACCGCCGAGTTGCTCCGCGCGCAGACCCACGAGTTCGCCAACCAGCTGCACACCATCTCCGGGCTGATCCAGATCGGCGAGTACGACGAGGTGGTCCGCTACGTCGACGCGCTGAGCCGGCACCGGGCCTCGCTCGACCTGACGGTGACCAGCCGGATCCACGACACGGCGGTGGCCGCGCTGCTGATGGCGAAGTCCGCGGCGGCCGCCGAGCGCCGGGTGGAGCTGCGGATATCCGAGCGGACCGGCCTGGAGCGGCTGGAACCGGCCATCGCCGCAGACGTGGCGACGGTGCTGGGCAACCTGGTGGACAACGCCGTCGAGGCGGTCGCCGGAGGTGATCCGCTGGGCCGGGGCGAGCCGGTGGACGGCGAGCCACCCGCCTGGGTCGAGGTGGAGCTGCGCCGGGACGCCTCCTCGGTGGAGATCGTGGTCCGGGACTCCGGGCCCGGGGTCGCCCCCGAGCTGGCCCAGGAGGTCTTTACCCACGGCTTCACCACGAAGGCCGCCCAGGGCGGTGAGCGGGGCATCGGCCTGGCGCTCACCCGCCTGGTCTGTCACCGTCGGGGCGGCGAGGTGGCGGTGGCGAACACCGAGGAGGGAGCGATGTTCACGGCCCGGATGTCGGTGACCGGCACGATGGAGGCGGCCCGGTGATCGACGTGCTGGTCGTGGACGACGATTTCATGGTCGCCCGGATCCATCGCGGTTTCGTGGAACGCGTCGCCGGTTTCCGGGTGGTGGGCACGGCGAGCACCGGCGAGGAGGCGGTGGCCGCCGTCGGCGAACTCCGCCCCGACCTGGTGCTGCTCGACCTCTATTTGCCCGACATGTTCGGGCTGGACGTGGTGACCCGGCTGCGGGCCGCCAGGCACGACTGCGACGTGCTGGTGATCAGCGCGGCCCGGGAGGCCGAGGCGGTGCGCCGGGCGGTCCGCTACGGCGCGGTCAACTACCTGCTCAAGCCGTTCGGCTTCGACGAGCTGCGGACCCGGCTGGAGCAGTACGCGGCCCGACGCAACGCGCTGCGCGCGACGGTGGTGGCCGACCAGGCCGACGTCGACCGGGTGTTGTCGCGCAGCGGCACGCAGTTCGCCACCTCGGCGCTGCCCCGGGGCCTCAGCGCGGAGACCGCCGAGCTGGTGGAGCGGGCGCTGCGGGACCACTCCGGCACCCTCTCGGCGGCCGAGTGCGCCGGGGCGGTCGGTATCTCCCGGGTCAGCGCCCGCCGCTACCTGGAGCACTTCGCGGACACCGGCCGGGCGGAGGTAACCCTGCGGTACGGCTCGGCCGGCCGTCCGGAGCGCCGCTACGGCTGGGTGGGCTGACGGCCTACGGCTCGAACTTGTAGCCGAGGCCCCGCACGGTGACGATGTACCGGGGCGCGGACGGCTCCGGTTCGAGCTTGGAGCGCAGCCGCTTGACGTGCACGTCCAGGGTCTTGGTGTCGCCGACGTAGTCGGCGCCCCAAACCCGGTCGATGAGCTGACCCCGGGTGAGCACCCGGCCGGCGTTGCGCAGCAGCAGCTCCAGCAGCTCGAACTCCTTGAGCGGGAGCTGGACGGGCGCGCCGTCGACGGTCACCACGTGCCGCTCGATGTCCATCCGGACCGGGCCGGCGGCCAGCGTCGGCGTGCCCGTCTCGGCCACCTCGGTGCTCTGCCGCCGCAGCACGGCACGGATCCGGGCGACCAACTCCCGGGGCGAGTACGGCTTGGTGACGTAGTCGTCGGCCCCGATCTCCAGGCCGACCACCTTGTCGATCTCGCTGTCCCGCGCGGTGACCATGATGATCGGCACGTGTGAGCGCTGCCGCAGCTGCCGGCAGACCTCGGTGCCGGACATCTCGGGGAGCATCAGGTCGAGCAGGACGATGTCCGCGCCGGTCCGGTCGAACTCGGTGAGGGCGGAGGGGCCGGTCGCGGCGACGGACACCTCGAAGCCCTCCTTGCGAAGCATGTACGACAGGGCGTCGGAGAACGACTCCTCGTCCTCGACCACCAGTACGCGGCTCAACGGGGTGCTTCCTTTCCTTGGTCAGACCTGCCGGAGCTCGGCCGGGCCGGCCTCGATCCCAGCCGACGGCAGTATCGGCTCCAGGTCGTCCGGGGGTCCCGCGGGTAGCCGGAGGGTGAACGTCGACCCCCCGCCAAGGGTGCTCGACACCTCCACCCGGCCGCCGTGGTTGCTGGCGATGTGCTTGACGATGGCCAGGCCGAGCCCGGTGCCCCCGGTGGCCCGAGAGCGGGCCTGGTCGGCCCGGTAGAACCGTTCGAAGATCCGGTCGACGTCGGTCGGGGCGATGCCGATGCCCTGGTCGGCGACGGCGATCTGGACGTGCTCGTCGTCGGTCCGGATGGCGACCCGGACGGTGGTGCCGTCCCCGGAGTAGTTGACCGCGTTCTCCACGAGGTTGGCCACGGCGGTGGCGAGCTGGGTGTCACTGCCGTAGACGGTGAGCCCCTTCTCCCCCTCGACGACCACCTGGATGTTGCGGGCGGAGGCGGCGGTCCGGGTCCGGTCGATCACCTCGGCGAGCACCCAGTCCACGGCGACCGGCTCGGGCGCGGGCTGCGGCTCGGCGCCCTGGAGCCGGGTGAGTTCCAGCAGCTCCTGCACCAGCCGGCCCAGCCGGGTGGACTCGTGCTGGATCCGCTCGGCGAATCGGCGGGCGGCGACGAGATCCTCGGAGAGGTCGGGGGCGCTGGCCGAGGCCGGTTCGGTGGCGTCCAGCAGCGCCTCGGCGAGCAGTTGCAGCGCGCCGATCGGGGTTTTCAGCTCGTGGCTGACGTTGGCCACGAAGTCGCGGCGTACCCGGGCGAGCCGGTGCGACTCGGTGACGTCGGCGGCCTCGACGGAGATGTAGCCGGCGCCGAGCCCCATCGCCCGCAGGTGCACGCCGAGCGGGTTGTCGCCGGCGTTGTCGCGGCCGCGCGGCAGGTCCAGTTCGATTTCGCGCCGCACCCCGGTGCGGCGCACCTGCCCGGCGAGGGTACGGATCAGAGGGTGGGCGGCGATGGAGCCGGGCGTGGCGCCGGTGCGCAGCAGCCCCATCGCCCGGGCGGCCGGGTTGACCAGGACAGGCACGTCGTCCGGGTCGAGCACCACCACGCCGGCGCGTAGTGAGTCGATCGTCTTGCGGCCGAGCCCGGACAGCCCGCCCTGCTGGTCGTCAGGAATCCCGGGCCTCCCCATGCTCCACCGGGAGCCAGCGCTCCCCGGCGACGCCGGTCGGCGCCGCCACGACCCCAGGTGCCCGGACAGCACGAGCCCGGCGACCAGTCCGGTCGCCAACGCCACGGCCACCGCGGCGGCCACCGCCCATTCCACCTGGCGATCGTAGAGTCATTGTTAACCTAAGGAACGCCCAGATCAGGACGAACTACTCTCACTTCCGCAGAAGTTCACTCGTGAGTCCCGCGTCGTTCACCACAGTTCACCTCGGATCCGCCCCCCCGGCCTACCGTGGGCCGCGCACCGCTGACGACACCCGCCGGAACTCCGGCGGCCACCGAAACCCCAGGAAGTGACGATGCGCGACGAGTTCCGGGCCGACCTGCAGATTGTCAGCCAACTGCTGGTGGACATGGCAGAGGGGGTGCGCGCCGCCATGCACCGGGCCACCCGCGGCCTGCTCAAGGCCGACCGCGAGGCGTCGGAGGCCGTCATCGCGCGGGACGCCGAGATCGACGGCCTCTACCGGCAGGTCGAGGAGCGGGTCTGCGACCTGCTGGCCCGTCAGGCTCCGGTCGCCTCCGACCTGCGCGCCATGATCACCGCGCTGCACGTCGCCGCCGACCTCGAGCGGATGGGTGACCTCGCCGACCACGTCGCGAAGACGGCGCTGCGCCGACACCCTTCGCCGGCCGTGCCGGCCGAGCTGCGGCCGGTCTTCAACGACATGGCCGCCATCGCCGACCGAATGGCCGAAAAGATCGCCAAGGTGCTGGCCAGCCCCGACGCCGACCTCGCCGCCGAACTGGACAGCGACGACGACGCCATGGACGACCTGCACAAGAGCCTCTTCGGCGTCCTGCTCGGCGAGGACTGGCCGTACGGGGTGGAGACGGCGATCGACGCGACCCTGCTCGGCCGCTTCTACGAGCGCTTCGCCGACCACGCGGTGAACGCCGGCGAGCACGTGGTGTACCTGATCACCGGGGAGGCGGCGGCCGCACCCAACTGACCCCGGGCACGGCGAAGGCCCCCGGCGTCCCGGGGGCCTTCGCCGTTCGCGTCAGCGACCCTGGTTGGCGACCGCGGCTGCGGCCTCCCTGGCGGCCTCCGGGTCGAGGTACGTCCCGCCGAGAACCTGCGGACGCAGATCCGGGGCGAGGTCGTAGCGCAGCGGGATGCCGGTGGGGATGTTCAGCTTGGCGATCGCCTCGTCGCTGATCTGGTCGAGGTGTTTGACCAGCGCGCGCAGCGAGTTGCCGTGCGCGGCGACCAGCACGGTGCGGCCGGCCAGGATGTCCGGCACGATCGAGTCGTACCAGTACGGCAGCATCCGCTCCACGACGTCCTTGAGGCACTCGGTGCGCGGCATCAGCTCGCTGGGCAGCAGTGCGTAGCGCGGGTCGCCGGCCTGTGACCACTCGGCGTCGTCGGCGATCGCCGGCGGCGGCGTGTCGTACGAGCGGCGCCAGAGCATGAACTGCTCCTCGCCGTACTCGTCCAGGGTCTGCTTCTTGTTCTTGCCCTGCAGTGCGCCGTAGTGCCGCTCGTTGAGCCGCCACGACCGGCGCACCGCGATCCAGTGCCGGTCGGCGGCGTTCAGCGCCAGCTCGGCGGTGCGGATCGCGCGCCGCAGCACGCTCGTGTGCACCACGTCCGGCAGCAGGCCGTGCTCGCGCAGCAGCTCACCACCGCGGCGTGCCTCCGCCTCGCCCTTGGCGGTCAGGTCGACGTCGACCCAACCGGTGAAGAGGTTCTTCGCGTTCCAGTCGCTCTCGCCGTGCCGCAGCAGGACCAGCGTCCCGACCGTGGGCCCTTCGCTCGCAGTCATGCCGGTCATCCTGCCGCACTCCGCTGCAGGACACGCGGGCAGTGGTGGTGACGACCACCACGTGGAAAACCCGATGACCTGCGAAATGCCCCGGCACTAGGTTGTAAGGCGCTTGAACTTGGTCGGTCATTACCTGAGCGGGGGCGCGGACGTGCGGACGGTGCGGGACTGGTTCCGGGACACGACGGGTGGGCTGCCGAGGGCCTTCTGGTATCTCTGGACCGGCACCCTGGTCAACCGGCTCGGCTCGTTCGTGCTGATCTTCCTCGCCATCTACCTGACCCGGGAGCGCGGCTTCTCGGACACCCAGGCCGGGCTGGTGCTGGGCCTGTGGGGCGTGGGCGGCGCGGTCGGCACCACCGTCGGCGGCACCCTGGCCGATCGCTGGGGACGCCGACCCACCCTGCTCACCGCGCACCTCGGCGCGGCCACCATGATGCTCGCGCTCGGCCTGGCCCGCCCGCTCTGGGCGATCGCGGCGGGCGCGCTGCTGCTCGGCATGTTCGCCGAGGCAGCCCGGCCGGCGTTCGGCGCGATGATGGTCGACGTGGTTCCGGCGACCGACCGGCTGCGGGCGTTCTCGCTGAACTACTGGGCGATCAACCTCGGCTTCGCCTGCGCCGCGGTCCTCGCCGGTCTCGCCGCCCAGGCCGGTTACCTGCTGCTCTTCGTGGTGGACGCGGCCACCACGCTGGTCACCGCGTTGATCATCTTTACTCGGGTGAAGGAGACCCGCCGGGCCACCGCCCCGGCCGGAGCCAAGAGCGGCCCCGCTCCCGCCGGGGCGTGGCGCACCATCCTCACCGACCGTGTCTTCCTGGGTTTCGTGGTGCTCAACCTGTTCGGCGCGCTGGTCTTCCTCCAGCACATCTCGATGCTGCCGATCACGATGGGCGAGTCCGGCCTGAGCCCGGCCACCTACGGCTCGGTGATCGCGCTCAACGGGGTCCTGATCGTGGTCGGGCAACTCTTCGTGCCCCGGCTGATCCGGGGACGGAACCGCTCGCGCGTGCTCGCCCTGTCCGCGGTGGTGATGGGCGTCGGCTTCGGGCTGACCGCGTTCGCCGAGGCGGCCTGGTTCTACGGGCTGACCGTGCTGATCTGGACCGTCGGCGAGATGCTCAACTCGCCCTCCAACGCCACCCTGATCGCCGAGCTCTCCCCCGACGAGCTGCGCGGCCGCTATCAGGGCGTGCTCTCGCTCTCCTGGCAGGTTGCCGGCGCGGCGGCACCGGTGCTCGGCGGGCTGGTCCGGGAGCACGCCGGCAACGCGATGCTCTGGCTGGGCTGTGCGGTCATCGGCGGGCTGATGGCGGTCGCCCACCTGGTCTCCGGGCCGGCCCGGGAGCGGCGCGCCGCTCGGCTCCGCCCGCCGGCGGAGCCGGTGGTGCCGGTCACCGCCGTCCGGCCGCCGGCCCCCGCGGTGGCCGAGGCCGCGGCCACCACCCCGGCCCCGACCCTCTGAGGCACGGGACTCCACCCAATGACGTCGGGCAACCGGTCGATCCGTACCCGACACCACCCACCGACCGAACTCCACCCGACGACCGAACTCCAGCCTCGGTCGAACTCCAGCCTCGGTCGAACTCCAGCCTCGGTCGAATTCCCATGATCGAGTCCCCCGCGATCGACTCCGCGACCCGTGGCCGGCTCCGGGTCGACGTCCGGCACCGCCGCCGATCGCGCAATCGGCTCCGCGCGCCCGCGGCCGACTCCGCCCGTGATCGACTCCGCCCGCGGCCGACTCCGCCCGTGATCGACTCCGCCCACGGCCGACTCCGCCCGCGATCGACTCCGCCCGCGGCCGACTCCGCCCAATGATTGACTCCGCCTACCGCAAACCGCGCTATCCGCCTCACTGCACACCGCGGAATGGCGCAAACGGAGATGGGAACAGGCACGGGCACCGGGGACGGGCACGGGCGTGAGGCCCAACGGCGGAGCGCCCACCACGACCGTGGTCGTGATGGGCGCTCGTACCGCCTGCCCGGCGGCGGCGGGCGACACTCACCCCCGTAAGCGTCGCCCGCTCGCGCCGCCGGTTCCCGGGTGGCACCGTCCCCCAACGGTGTGCTCCACCCGACTGGCGCCTCGCTCGGTGCACGGATCTGATCGATCCACCGCTCCCCCGAACGGTTCCGAGCGTGACGCGGTGCAATAAAGTTAGTTCGCCCGGATTCCGGTTTCAACCCAGATCACTGTCTCGCCGGTCACAGCACTGTTGTCCGCTCCGGCGTGGGTATGCCCGGCACGCCGTGGTCAACAGGGTGTTCCCGCATACCATTCCCGTAAACCTCAGGCATCCTCCCGATCGGGCGACTCCGTACGGAAGAAGTTGCTCTGCCGCCCGTCGCGCAACTGCTCCTGATAGATCAGATTCAGCTTCCGCGCCTCGAACGTCCGGAACCAGTCGTCCCAGGTGATGACCCGCACCCGGCTGCTCTCCCGGTAGCCCGGGATCTCGAAGGTGAGCACACCCGGCCGGCCGTCCCGCTCGGTGCCGGCGATGGTCGCCGGCCGGGCCCCCCGGGCCCGGGCCCAGTTCCGGATGACCTCGTGGTTGGTGGTGACCAGGCTGCGGCCGGGCCGCTCGGGACGGTCCGTCGGTGCGGCGATCAGTTGCGACGACCGTACCGACCGGGACGTGCCGCCGCCGGTGCGCGCCTTCGTGGCAACCCGGCCCGCCGCACCCGACGCGGATCTCCCGGACGTCGCCTTCGCCCGCGACGTCGACGCGGCTCCCGCCCGCGCGGGCTTCGCGGGCGCGGCCTTCGCCCGGGAAGGCGCAGCGGCCTTCACCCGGGACACAGCGGTGCCCCCAGCGCGCGCGGTCGTTGCCCTGCGGGCAGCCGGGGCGCTCTTGCGGGCCGGAGCCGCCTTACGCGCCGGAGCCGGCGCGGCCTTCGCCCGCCCCGACGC
>NZ_SMKN01000139.1 GCF_004348675.1 Micromonospora sp. KC606
GGACGCCCCCGTCCCCGACCTCGGCGTGTCGGCCGCCGGAGCGCCCGACCCCGGCGCCCAATTCGGGAGTAGTCATGATATTTCGGAGAGTAGTTGGCCTATGGCGGTGACGTGACATGTTTCGAGGTACTGCCGTACTATGTGCCGGGTTCGCCAACCGCCGATCACGTGCCCACCCGACCGCATTTCGGCCAACAGGGTGCCCCGTTTCCTCCGCGCAACATGCGGATGGTTCACTCAGTCGGTCCAGGTGCGGATCGAGTCATACCGTGAGGAATCGACGCATGGCAGAAATCACTGGGGATCAGCGCGTCCAGTCGGAGGTGCTGGAGGGCCTGGCGACGGCGGTCAACCACCGTCGATGGTTCGTCGAGTTGGCCGTGCCCCACCTCGGTGACGACCCCATCGAGATCGGCAGTGGCCTCGGCGACTACGCGCTGGAGTGGGTCCGGCACGTCCCCCGGTTCACCGCCACCGAGGCCGACCCGGACCGGCTGGTCCAGCTCAAGGAGCGCCTGGCCGACGAGCCCAGCATCGAGGTACGGCAGATGCTGCTGCCGCACCCCGAGGGCGGCGACCACAGCGCGGCCGTGTCGTACAACGTGCTGGAGCACATCGAGGATCACGTCGGCGCGCTGCGCAGCATGCGCGACCTGGTCCGGCCCGGCGGCAAGGTGATCATCATCGTGCCGGCGTTCCAGTTCGCGATGAGCCCGGCCGACATCGCCACCGGCCATGTGCGCCGCTACACCAGGAAGACCCTGGCCGCGGCGATGACCGAGGCGGGCCTGACGGTGGAGACCATCCACTACGCCAACGCGCTCGGCCTCATCGGCTACTTCATGGCCACCAAGGTCTTCCGGCTGATGCCGAAGGAGGGGCCGATGGTCAAGGTCTACGACACCCTGGTGCTCCCCGCCACCAAGGCGGTCGAGCAGCGGGTGCGTCCGCCGTTCGGCCAGTCGGTCTTCGCCGTCGCCCGGGTGCCGGACTGAGGCCGCACCCCGCGGGACGGGGCCCCCGCCGACGCGGAGGCCCCGTCTCCGGTCACTCCTTGATCTGGTACGTCGGGCGGATGACCGCCCGGGCCAGGGTGTGGAAGGCCAGGTTGAAGCCGACGTACGCCGGACTCGCGTCCGGGCCGACGTTCAGCCGCTCGACGTCCACCGCGTGCACCGCGAAGACGTACCGGTGCGGGCGGTCGCCGGGCGGCGGTGAGGCGCCACCGTAGCCGGTGTCGCCGTAGTCGTTGCGGACGCTGAACGCGCCACCGAGGTCAACCTCCTTCACAGCGGTCGGCAGCTCGGTCACCGACGTGGGCACATCGACCAGCACCCAGTGCCAGAAGCCGCTGCCGGTCGGGGCGTCCGGGTCGAAGCAGGTCACTACGAAGCTCTGCGTGCCGTCCGGGAAATCCGACCAGGTCAGGTGCGGTGAGATGTTCCCGCCGCCAGCGCTGCCGTGCGCGTGCCGCGCGTCCATCGGCTCACCGTTGCGCACGTCGTCGCTGGTCAGGGTGAACGACGGAACGGTCGGCAGCAGTTCGTACGGGTCCGGGGCGATCGGTCGTTCCAGGGTCATCGAGGATCCTTCCGGTGCGAATGTCTGCTGACCTTCATACCCCTGCGAAGCGGCCGACTGAACCAAAAGCGCCCTGCCCGGCCGTAGCCGGTCGCCCAACATCCCCCATCAGCGGGCAGGCGGCGCGGTGGGGTTTCGCGTCTCCGCACGTGCGGCTGTCGGCGTCCAACCCCGGTGGAGACACCGGGACTCGACCGCGAAGACGGAGATCATCAGAAGGCGGAGGGTGTGGGATCCGAACCGGCCCCAACCCGAATGCGGGTGCTTGCCGCCGTCTGGCAGCGTAGGCAGCGCGTGGCGAACTGACGACAGCGATGGACAGCGTCGGCGGACGATCATCGAGACACTCTGTGGCTACGGGGGACGACGCCTCATGGGCCCAACCGTTTCGGGGATGACCTGCGCAGTACTTCTCCCGAACAATGATGGACACGATACGCATGACCATGCGCGAAGCTGCCGCGCCAAAGAGCTACGAAAGCAAGATATCCGAGTTGGTTGAGCTTCTGTCAACGCTAGGTGACCTTCTCGGCGCGTTCCGCGACGCGGCAGGCCGTCTGTCCGGGGTGCGGGACGGTGTCGGGCCGTGTCCACGGCGGGTACCGGCGGCGCTTGGCGGACGTGGCGGTGTCCGGGCACCGGACCGTGATCGACCTGCTGGTGAACCGGTTCACTTGCCCAGCCCGGGACTGTGATCGCCGGACCTTCGTCGAGCAGGTCGACGGGCTCACCGAGCGGTTCGCCCGGCGCACGGCTTCGCTGCACCGGGCACTTGAGAAGATCGCGCTGGCCCTCGCCGGGCGCCCGGCTGGCGACTGCGGGGCGATGGGCTCGCCTAACCGCTTTCAGCGGCCCGGCCACTCCAGCGACCGGGCCGCCGAACAGGTAGGAGGCGGATACCGGGACGTTGCCCGGCGAGGAGACCTCAGTTATTTATACATCCAGACCCACCAGCCTGCGGCGACGCCGTCCGAGCCGTCCTTGTACCTGCAGAAATGTGAAACCCGGGTCTCTTCATACCAGTACTGGGCCCGAACCTTGCAGGCCTCGAAACCTTCTTCGTCCGAGCTGAACGGCCCTTCAACCAGGCCCCAATCCGACCACGTTGTGGCTGGGGCTGCACTGGTCGCGCCGCCCACCGGGGAGGCCCCGGCTGCCGGCGCGAGACCGACCACCACCCCGCCCGCAGTCGCGGCCAGCAGAAGCCCGGTCGCCAATCGAATACGAATACCCACTGCTCTCCTTCTCGGATTACTGTCCGAACCGCCATGGGAATCAGAGAGAATAAAAGACTTGCCTTTGCCGTCCTCTCTTGCCCAGTAGTTTTCCAGGGCAGTTCCCGAAAAACAAGAAGGAGGGCTGCGTCCATGGGAGTGGTGTACGACTTGCCCGTGATGGGCGTGTTGCGTAGATGAGTAACGGCACCGCGCGATCCTTCGAGACGGCTAAATCCAACGAAGGAGAGTGATGCGCGATGGCCGCATCTGCGAGTGCGAGCCTGTTGACCTGCTGTGCGAGCAGATCTCGGGCGCGTCGCCGGATGTGTTGCAGACGATGACCAGAACGTTCGCGCAGACGATGATGTCCGCCGAGGCCGACGCGCTCTGCGGCGCAGGCTAAGGACAGCGCAGCGTACGAGCGGGTCAACTTTCGTAACGGCTACCGGCATCGCGAGTGGGACACCCACGCCGGGACGATCGACCTGGCGATCCCGAAACTGCGGCAGGGCAGCTACTTCCCGGACTGGTTGCTGACCCACCGGCGGCGAGCTGAGCAGGCCCTGGCCTCGGCCGTGGCCACCTCCTACCTGCTCGGCGTGTCGACCCGGCGGGTGGAAGCTGGTCGAGCAGCTCGGCGTCCGGCAGTTGTCGAAGTCGCAGGTGTCGGAGATGGCCACGCACCTGGACGCGACAACGTGCATGTGCTGCTCAAGGTCTACGCCTCGTGCATGGACGGACAGGACCAGGTTGCCCGGAGGCGCATTGAAGGGCGTTGGGCACCGGGGACGGCACGACGCCGACCGAAGGGCCGGAGAGCGCCGACACGTAGACGACGGACCAGTGAGACACGGCGGTCCCGAGCAGGACGAAGTGGCACCGATCCACCACTCATAGACACGCCCCTGACCGGCGTTAGCGCTGGTCACAGGGCGTTTTTGCGGTCCAGGTGGGCGGAGGGTGTGGGATTCGAACCCACGAAGACATCGCTGCCTTACCGGTTTTCAAGACCAGCGCCATCGGCCACTAGGCGAACCCTCCCGTACCGTCACCCGCAGGCGTACGGTCGCTGCCTAGTCTGCCACGCGAGCCCTCCAGCCGCGCGCAGGTACCACCCCCGCTGAACGGGTGGCCCGACGGCGCGGCCCGGTCATTACCATGGCAACCCACCGCTGCGGTCCACAGTGGTCTTCCCGCAGTGTGGTAGCGGAAAATCCGGGCCGTGCGTGGGGGCGGCGGCGGATCGGGTAAGACTGGGCCATGCGCGCGATGACGATCCCGGAACCGGGCGGACCCGAGGCACTGCTCTGGGCGGAGGTGCCCGATCCGGAGCCCGGCCCGGGCGAGGTGGTCGTGGCGGTACGCGCCAGCGCGGTGAACCGGGCCGACCTGCTCCAGCGGCAGGGCCACTACCCGCCACCGCCGGGCGCGCCCGCGTACCCGGGTCTGGAATGTTCCGGCGTGGTCGCCGCGCTCGGCCCCGGAGTGACCGGCTGGGAGGTCGGGCAGGAGGTCTGCGCGCTGCTGGCCGGCGGCGGGTACGCCGAGCGGGTGGCCGTGCCGGCCGGGCAGCTGCTGCCGGTGCCGGCCGGGGTCGACCTCGTGGACGCGGCGGCGCTGCCGGAGGTGGCCTGCACGGTCTGGTCGAACGTGGTGCGGCTGGCCCGGCTCGGCAAGGGTGAGACACTCCTGGTGCACGGCGGGGGCAGCGGGATCGGCACGTTCGCGATCCAACTCGGTACCGCGCTGGGCGCGACCGTGGTGGTGACCGCCCGCTCGGCGAAACATGAGCGGCTGCGCGAGCTGGGTGCCGCGCACGCCATCGACTACCGGGAGCAGAACTTCGTCGAGGAGGTCCGGCGGATCACCGACGGCCGGGGCGCGGACGTCATCCTCGACATCATGGGTGCCTCCTACCTGGGGCGGAACGTGGCGGCGCTGGCCGACGGCGGGCGGCTGGTGGTGATCGGGTTGCAGGGCGGCCGGAAGGCCGAGCTGGACCTGGCCGCGCTGCTGGCGAAGCGGGCGTCGGTGGCGGCCACCGCGCTGCGCTCGCGCCCGGCCGACGACAAGGCGGAGATCGTCCGCGGGGTCCGCGAACAGGTCTGGCCGCTGGTGGAGGCGGGCGCAATCCGGCCGGTCGTGGACCGGCGGATGCCGATGCCGGACGCCCCCGAGGCGCACCGGCTGGTCGAGTCCAACGACCACCTCGGCAAGATCCTGCTCACCCTCGGCTGACGCCAGGCCCGCCGTCGCCCGCCCCGATCCGTCGCGTACCTGCCCTGGCCGCGCTGGGCCCGCCCTGGCCGCCCCGGTTTCGGGCTGCGGCCTGGGCGGTCAGGATCCCTGACCCGCTCCGATTGCGGCAAGCCGGACCTACGTACCGGTCGAAAGCCCCAACCTGCCGCATCTGGAGTGGATCACGCGCCCAGGGCCGCGAGACGATGCGCCGGGACGGCGCGAGAGCACGCGCGAGACGGCGCGAGAGCAGACTCCGGGACCTCAGGGTCAGGCGACGGAGCGGGGTAGGACGAGGCGGGCGCCCGGGCCCTCGCCGGCGAGCGAGTCGTCGGGGTTGTTGAGATTGCAGCGCTGCAACGACAGGCAGCCGCAGCCGATGCAGCCGTCCAGGTCGTCGCGGAGCTTGCCGAGCAGGCGGATCTTCTCGTCCAGCCGCTCGCGCCAGGCGCGGGAGAGCGCCGCCCAGTCCTCCGGGGTCGGAGTCCGGGCGGAGGGCAGCGAGTCGAGCGCCTCGCGGATCTCCTCCAGCGGGATCCCGACCTGCTGGGAGATCCGTACGAACGCCACCCGGCGCAGTTCGGTGCGGGCGTATCGGCGCTGGTTGCCGCCGGTACGCTCGGCCCGGATCAGGCCGAGCCGCTCGTAGTAGCGCAGCGCCGAAGGGGCCACCCCGCTGCGAGCGGCGAGCTGCCCGATGGTGAGTGATTCGTTCATCAGTCGCCTTGAGTTGAAGTGAGCTTTAACTTGCAGACTAGCCACATGACGGTCACGATCGCCACCTCCCCGCCGGGCCCACCCCTTCCCGGTCCGGTCGGCGCCCCGCTGGAACGGCTCCGCGCCGGCCGCGACTTCGGCCCGAACGTGTACTCCACCATCGACGTGCTCTGGGTGCTCTACGACCGGATCCTGCGGGTCACCCCGCAGCGCGTGGACGACCCGGACCGGGACCGCTTCCTGCTTTCCAAGGGACACGCCGTCGCCGGCTTCTACGCCGTCCTCGCCGCCAAGGGCTTCCTCCCCGACGACTGGCTGGACGACCAGGGCGGACCGGACAGCCGCCTCGGCGACCATCCCGACCGACTGCTCGTCCCCGGCGTGGAGATCGGCTCCGGCTCACTCGGCCATGGTCTCGGGCTGGGCGTTGGCACCGCGCTCGGGCTCCGGGCCCAGGGGCGCACCACCCCACGGGTGTACGTGCTGCTCGGCGACGCCGAACTCGACGAGGGCTCCAACCACGAGGCGATCGCGTACGCCGGCGCGACCGGGCTGGCCAACCTGACCGCGGTCGTGCTGGACAACCGGTCCGCCAGCCACGGCTGGCCGGGCGGGGCGGCCAGCCGGTTCACCGTGAACGGGTGGACCGCCGCCACGGTCGACGGGCGCGACCACGATGCCCTGCACACCGCGCTCACCGGGCACGACGGGCACCGGCCGCACGTGGTCGTCGCGATCGTCACCGGAGGGGATCAGCCGTGATGCGCGAAGCCTTCGTCGACACCGCCACCCGGTTCCTGGACGACCCACGGACCACGATCGTGCTGGCCGACATCTCCGCCGCCGCGTTCGACCCGGCGGCGGCGCGGTACCCGGACCGGGTGGTCAACGTCGGCATCCGGGAACAGTTGATGATCGGAGTGGCCGGCGGACTCGCGCTGACCGGGCAGCGACCGATCGTGCACAGCTACGCGCCGTTCCTGGTGGAGCGGGCGTACGAGCAGATCAAGCTGGACCTCGACCACCAGGGCGTCGGCGCGGTGCTGGTCAGCGTCGGGGCGTCGTACGACCGGGCGGCGGCGGGCCGCACCCACCTGTCCCCCGCCGACGTCAGCCTGATCGACACCCTGCACGACTGGACGGTGCACGTGCCGGGACACCCGGACGAGGTGCCCGAGTTGCTGCGGCGCGCGGTGTGCGGGCAGGGCTCGGCGTACCTACGACTGTCGACGCAGGCCAACACCCGGGCCCAGGTCGGGGACGGGGAACTGGTGGTGGTCCGCGACGCCGGGCCGGGCGCGGCGCTGCTGGTGGCGGTCGGCCCGGTGCTGGACGCCGCGCTGGCGGCGGTGGCCGACCGACCGGTGACGGTGGCCTACACCCACCGCCCGCGTCCCTTCGACACCGTCGGCCTGCGGGCGCTGGCCGGCGCCGAGGTGATCCTGGTGGAGCCCTATCTGGCCGGCACGTCGGCCCGGGTCGTGTCGGAGGCGCTGACCGACCGGCCGCACCGGCTGCTCACCCTCGGCGTGGGCCGGGCGGATCTGCGCCGCTACGGGTCACCCGAGGACCACGAGCGGTGGCACGGGCTCGACCCGGACGGGCTGCGCCGGTCGCTGGACGCGTTCCTGAGGTCAGCGGGCTGAGCCGGCGGGTCGGCGGCGGGTGCGCTCCCGGCCGAGAATCCAGAGCGCCTCGACGCCGTCCTTCCAGGTGATCTTCTTGCCCTCCTCGCGACCGCGCGCCCGGTAGCTGATCGGCACCTCGTACGGACGGATTCGCCGGCGCAGCAGCTTGCCGGTCACCTCCGCCTCCATCCCGAAGCCCCGGGACCGGACGTCCAGCGAACGGTAGAGCTCCACCGGCATCAGCTTGAAGCAGGTCTCCAGGTCGCCGATGTAGGAGTTGAAGAGCACGTTGGCGACCATCGTCACGCCCTTGTTGCCCATCACGTACCAAAAGCTGTAGGCGCTGTGGCTGCCGAAGGTCCGGTTTCCGTAGACCACCGTGGCCCGGCCGTCGAGCACCGGGTCGAGCAGGCGCGGGATGTCCTGCGGGTCGTACTCCAGGTCGGCGTCGAGGATGACCATGTACTCGCCCTCGGCGTTGTCGACCGCCGTCCTGATGGCCGCGCCCTTGCCCGCGTTGCGCTGGTGGGTGATCACCCGAAGCCGCGCGTCGTCGGCCCGACCGAGGATCTCACCGGTGCCGTCCCTGCTACCGTCGTCGACCACGAGCAGCTCGATCTCGCACGGGTAGTCGACCGCCAACGCCTGCTTGAGGGCGTCCGCGATGCGTTCTTCCTCGTTGTAGACCGGCATGAGGATCGAGAGCTTCACGGGGATCGTCTCCACGGTGGGCACAGTAAGTCGGACCTAGCCTAGCCTGGCAGCCCAGCCGGGTAGACGCCGCCACCACGCCCGTCCGGCAGGCGCTCATTCAGGCGGATGGTGTTTACTTCCGCCCATGTCGGCAGCCGGCTCCCTGGTCGTGGTGGCGTCCGTCGCCGCATTCGTCGTGCTCACATCCGTACTGCGTCCCCGCCGCGGCGACGTTGAGGGGCCGGTACGGCTGGCTGTCGTCCGCGCGGCGCTGGTGACCGGCGTCTACGCCGTGCTCACCGTGGAGCTGCTCGGCGCGGCCGGCGCGCTGACCGCGCCCGCGCTCGCGCTGGCGTGGCTGCTCTTCCTGGCCGTGGTGGTGACGGCGCGGCGCAGCCGGCGTTCCGCCGGTCGGCCCGGCGCGACGGTCGCCGTCGCCCGGCGGGAGGCGCTGGTGGGCGCCGCCGTGGCCGATGCCACCGGAGGCGCTGCCGCAGGAGATGCTGCCCCCGGAGGCGCTGCCGCGGCGCTGCGTGTGCCGTCTGACCCGCCCGGCGATCAGATCGGTGCGGGGCGGTGGTCCGCGCGCGACGGTGTCGCGGCGGCGCTGGTCGGCGCTCGCGCCCGGCTGGCCCACTTCCGGAGTACGGCGAGCCGGGGCGAGCGGCTGCTGGCCGGCACGGTCGTCGGAATGGTGCTGGTGGAGCTGCTCGTCGCGCTGCTCGCCGAGCCGAACAACTACGACTCGCAGACCTACCACCTGCCGAAGGTGGAGCACTGGGTGGCGCAGGGCAGCCTCGACTTCTGGCCGACCGCGATCCACCGTCAGGTGACCATCCCGCCCGGCGCCGAGTACCTGCTGCTGCACCTGCGCCTGCTCACCGGCGGGGACGCGCTGTACAACCTGGTGCAGTGGGCGGCCGGGATCGGCTGCCTGGTGGCGGCCACCCGGGTGGTGGCCCAGCTCGGAGGCGGCCGGCGGGCCCAACTGCTCACCGCCTTCCTGATCGCCACCACCCCGATGGTGGCGCTCCAGGCCACCAGCACCCAGACCGACCTGGTGGCCGCCGCCTGGGCGGCCTGCGCGGGGACGCTGGCACTGGACGGGCTGCGCCGGCGCGCCGGCATGGCCGACCTGCTCGCCCTCGGTGCGGCCACCGGTCTGACCGCGCTCACCAAGACCAGCGGGCTGATCGCAGTCGGCCCGATGCTGGTGCTCTGGGGCGTCGCCCAGCTCCGGCTGGCGCTGCTCGGCGCACGCGGCGCACGGCCGGGCGTCGGGGTGGCCCGGACCGTGGCCGGATCCCTGCTGGTGATGCTGGTCGCGGCGATGGTGGTGGGCCCGTTCCTGGCCCGGGTGACCGCCGAGTTCGGTCACCCGCTCGGCCCGCCCCGACTGCGCGAGTCCATTCCGATGGAACGGCACGATCCGGCGGCGATCCTGGTCAACGCGCTGCGGATCGGGCACACCGCGTTCGACACCCCGCTGGCGCCGCTACGCGACGGCACCGCCGGGGCGATCATGGCGGGTGCCCGGGCGATCGGCGTCGACCCGCAGGACCGGGACATCACCTTCGGCCGCGAGATCTTCCCGGTGCCCGCCTGGTACCCGGACGAGGACCGGGTGGCCTTCCCGCTGGCCGGCTCCCTGGCACTGCTCGGGGCGGTGTTCGCGCTGACCCGTCCGGCCCGGATCAGTCCGGAACGCGCCGGAGCGCTGCGCGCGTACGCGGCCACGGTCGTGATCGCCGTCGTGCTACACACCTCGATGATCAAATGGCAGACCTGGGGTAACAGGCTGCTGATGTACGCGCTGGTGGCGGCGGTGCCGCTGGCCGGGCTGTGGCTGGACGCGCTGCTGCGGCGGCGGCCCGCCCCGGGGCGCCGCCCGGTGGCCGCGTCGCTGGCGGTGACCGTGCTGGCCACCTCCGCCCTGGCCGGCGTGCTGGCCCTGTCGTACGGCTTCCCGCGCCGGATCGTCGGCGCGGGCTCGGTCTTCACCACCTCAGAGTGGGACACCCGGTTCCTGCGCCGCCCGCAGTGGGCGGACGAGTTCCGCTGGGCCGCCACGGCCGTCCAGGCCAGCGGGGCTCGCCGGATCGGGCTGGTGCAGCAGAACGACAACTGGGAGTACCCCTGGTGGCTGCTGCTACGCGACGCCGACGGCCGCCCGCCGGATCTGGTGGCGTTGCAGTCGGTCCTGCCCGCCCGGCCGCCCGCCGACCCGGCCTCGGTCGACGCGATCGTCTGCACCGGCCGCCGCACGGCCTGCGTGGAACTGGTCCCACCTGGCTGGCGGACGGAGTTCCGCGACTACGTCGGCTACGCCCTCCCGCCCGGCCGCTGACCGGCTCGCGCCGACCACGGGCCGCGCTTGTCGCGGCAGTCGGGCCTGTCCGACGGCCCGGAGACCGCAGGATGCCGCACGCCGCACCTTCTCGCGGCGGTCAGGAAGCCGGCACGGGACGCCGGACGGGCGTGGTGGCTGACGCCTGGCCGATGGTGGCGACGACCCGTTCCGTGGCCGGGCGTGGACGGGCGCGGAAGGCCTGGTGAAGAAGGGCGTCGAGGTGCCACACCTGCTTCGGGTGCGGCGTGTGGATGACGAACCGCTCGCGGGCGCCGTCAATCGCGGTGGCGGCCAGCGTGACGGCCTGGGTGCGCGGGTCCGGGCTCCAGGTGACGTGGCTCAGCTCGCGCAGTTCGGTGTTGAGGTGTAGACGCAGTCGGTGCAGCACCCGGGTCTGCTGGGTGACCACCAGACGCCGGTGGGTGAGCAGGAGCAGGTACTCGCCGGAGACCGGCTGGTCGGGGCGGCTGCAGCGGGCGACCAGGACGGTGGCGTCGCCGGAACCCACGCACTGCCGGAAGACCGGCATGTGCCGGCTCACCGTCTGGACCGCCAGTCCGGTTTCGGCGGCGGCCGGGAGGAACGTTCGGGAGAAGACGTCCATGCCCTGACCAACGAACCGTGACCTGGAGTGACGTGGGTCACTGTCGACTTTCTGGAAGTTCCACACCGCCTCGGTCTTGAGCAGCGCGACCTGCCCTGCCGGGTTCGGCCCGCGTCGCACCGCTGGCGCATCGACCCGTCAGCGGACCGCCTGGGCCACCCGCGCCCACAACGCCCGCGCCCAGGGCCGGCCCGGCGGCACCGTCGCGGACCGGTGCCGGGTCGCCGGCAGCTGCACGTCGAGGTAGTTGCTGTCGATGTTGATCCTGACGCCGCCCCAGGTCTCGTGGTGGTCGCCCTGGTACTGCTTCATCCGCCGCTTCGGCACCCAGTGGGTCGACGGGACCTTCGGGTCGGTCGTCGTCCGCACGCCGTCCCAGTTGGCGAAGTCCAGCAGGTCCGGGCGGACGTGCCCGGCCCGGGAGTACGCGGCCACGTGATCGGCCAGCCCCGCGGAGGCGACGTCGGTGTAGAGGCCGGACAGGTAGCCGTGCTCGTGCAGCCGGGCCGTCCAGGCGCTGCTGAACTCCAGGACCGCGGTCGAGCAGGCGGCGTTGCCCGCGGGGTAGCGCTCCATGTCCAGGATGATCGTGCTGAGCGCGGCGAGGCCGAGGTCGCGGGCCTTCGTCGCCGCGTCGTCGGCCGCCGTCCGGCCCTGGGCTGCCGCCTGCGCCGGGTCGATCCGGCGGCTGTACGACGAGCAGGGCGCCTGGAGCCCGACGTAGAGCGGGAAGAACCGCCATCCCTTGGCCTGCTGCTTCGCCACCCAGCCCGGGGTCAGGTTGGCCTGCTTGCAGCCCCGGTTGACCCCGCCGATGTAGATGCCGAGCGCCCCGTACGGGGACTTCAGCCAGGCTGTCATCGCGTCGTCCGAGGGCGCGGCGCAGGTGTCGAAGCCGAGCCCGGTGAAGGTGCCCGGATGCGGCCCGGTGTAGCCGGCGGCCCGAGCCGGCCCGGCCACGGCGGTGACCGCCGTCGTGGCGAGCAGCATCCCGACCACTGCGGCGGTGAGCAACCGGCGGGCGGCGCGACGCAGGCCCGGCCAGGTGGAGGTGGTCGTCACGGGATCCCCGTTCTGTGGAAGTACGCTACGGCGGAGCGCACGTGGACCCGCTCGACGCCGACCCAGAAGATCCTGCCGGGCCGATCCGCAACTGTCCACCCCGTCGATGTCCACAGGGGACGCGGGTCGGACGGTCAGACCGGCAGCGGCGCGAAGAGCTCACCGAGCCAGCCGGGCACCGCGTCAGCGTACTCGGCCCGGGCTGGATCGGGGGTGTCCAGCGCGCGCCGCCAGGACAGCGCCCGGCTGACCACGGTCACCCGCATCGCCAGCCTGGTCGTCTCGCGCAGGGTCGCCCGGTCGTACCGGGCAGTCCAGGCTTCCAGGTACGCGTCGCGCAGCCGTAGCAGCGCCGGGTCGCCCGGATCCAGCCCGTGGGCGTGCGCCACCGAGCGGAGCGTCACCAGCAGCGTGCCGAACGGGTGCGCCACGGAGGCGTCCCCCCAGTCGAAGAAGCGATACCCGTCGTCGGCGACGAAGACGTTGCCGTCGTGCAGGTCGTCGTGCTGGATGCTGACCGGCACCCCGACCTCGACGAGCCGACGGCACAGCCCGGCGAACTCGGTCCGGTACGCCCGCAGTCGCTCGTACGACCCGGAGTCGAGACCGGCCGCCGTGCCGAGCAGCAGCGCCTCGGTGTCGTCGAGCAGCGCCGCGAACAGCCCAGGCAGCCGTTCCGGCCGGTGGTCGGGCACCCCTGCCGCCAGCAGCTCGCCCGCGTGCGGGGCGACGGTGGCCTGGAGCGCCGCGTACCGGGGCAGCAGCCGCTCCCAGTGCGTCAGGTCCTGGCCGCCCCCCAGCGTGTCCCGCAGGCTCGGGCCGCCGTCCGGCAGCAGGGCCCAGCCCCGCCGCGTGTCGACGGCGACCGGTTCCAGCACCTGGCCCGGGGTGAGCCGGGCCAGCGCCGCCAGGAGCGCCGCCTCGTGCCGGGTGCCCGGGTTGTTGGCCTTGAACCAGGCGTCACCGCCGTCGGTGGGCACTCGCCAGACCAGTGACCAGGGGCGAACGCGCGGTTCGACCGGGCCGGTGACCCGACGGCCGCGCCGGCCGAGGGCGTCGGTGATCCAGGCGAGGGCGCTGTCGCGCCACCTCGGGTCCGTCCAGTCGGGAGCGGGAGCAGTCGTCACGCCCGCAGGCTAGGTGCCGCCAGCGTGGAGGGCCAGCGAATTCAGAGCAGCTCGACGATGGTGGCGTTGGCCATGCCGCCGCCCTCGCACATGGTCTGCAGGCCGTACCGGATGCCGTTGTCCCGCATGTGCTGGAGCATGGTGGTCATGATCCGGGCCCCACTGGCCCCGAGCGGGTGACCGAGGGCGATCGCGCCACCGCGCGGGTTGAGCCGCTCCGGGTCGGCTTCGGTCTCCGCCAGCCAGGCGAGCGGGACCGGGGCGAACGCCTCGTTCACCTCGTACACGCCGATCTCCTCGATGCCCAGCCCCGCGCGGCGCAGCGCTCTGGCGGTGGCCGGGATCGGCGCGGTGAGCATGGCGACCGGGTCGTCCGCGGCGACGACGGCGGTGTGGATGCGGGCCAGCGGTCGCAGCCCGTGCCGGCTGGCCCACTCGCTGGTGGTGACGGCGAGGGCGGCGGCCCCGTCGGACATCTGCGAGGCGGAACCAGCGGTGACCACCCCGTCGGCGCGGAACGGGGTCTTCAGCTCGGCGAGTGCCGCCAGTGACGTGTCCCGCCGGATGCCCTCGTCGGTGGCGAACCTGCCGTCGTCGGCGAGCGGCACCGGGGCCAGCTCCCGGTCGAACGCCCCGGCGTCCTGTGCGGCGGCGGCCTTCTCGTGGCTCGCCAGGGCGAACTCGTCGAGCTGGGTACGGGAGAAGTGCCAGCGGGCGGCGATCAGCTCGGCGCCGACCCCCTGGTGGAACGGGGCCGACTGGTCGTGGGCGAAGCCCTCGACACCCCGGTAGCGGGCGCGGACCTGGTCGCTGAACGGGCTGCCGCCGGCGACGTTGGAGCCCATCGGCACCCGGGTCATCGACTCGACGCCGCCGGCCACCACCAGGTCGGTCTGGCCGGACGCCACGGCGGCGGCGGCGAAGTGCAGTGCCTGCTGGCTGGAGCCGCACTGCCGGTCCAGCGTGGTGCCGGGGACCGACTCGGGCCAGCCGGCGGCCAGCACGGCGGTGCGGCCGATGTTCCAGGACTGCTCGCCCACCTGGGAGACGCAGCCCCAGACCACGTCGTCCACCTGGCCGGGTTCGATCCCGGTGCGCTCGGCGAGGGCACGCAGCACGTGCGCCGACAGGTCGGCCGGGTGTACGCCGGCCAGGCTGCCGTTACGCCGCCCGACCGGGGTGCGTACCGCGCCGACGATGACTGCGTCACTCATGACTACCCCTCGGTAACCTCGGCCTGGGTCGATCGTACGTCCTGCCCGGGCGGGCCGTCGGCTCCGCACTGGCATGCTGGAGGGCGTGTCCTCTGCATCGTCCCCGACCCACCAGTGGCGGGTGCCGCCGGCACTGCCGGCGGTGAAGCTGGTCGGCGCGGTCGCGCTCGCCGCTCTGGGTCTGTTCCTCTCCGGCGGCGACCGGGTCGCCCTGGTGCTGTCGCTCGTCACGGCGGCCGGGCTGGCCGGCTGGGCGTCGCGGGATCTGCTCGCCCCGGTCCGGCTCGCCGCCGACGCGGGCGGGGTCACCGTGATCCAGGGTTTCGCCGGCCGGCGGCGGTTGCCGTGGGCCGCCGTCGAGACGATCGGCGTGACGCGGCGTAGTCGGTTCGGGCTGGCCGCCGAGACGCTGGAGATCGACGCCGGCAAGTCGCTGCACCTGTTCGGCCGGTACGACCTGGACGCCCCGCCCGACGAGGTGGCCGAGACGCTGCGCGCCGCCCGGCCGGGCTGAGCCACCGTCCGGCGAAACGGCTCCTCGACGAGAACGCGACCCGGGTCGGAAGCGACCCGAACCGACGGCGACCCGAACCGACGGCGACCCGAACCGGCGGCGAGGGACGCTCCTATGGCGCGTCAAGTGGTTGGGGAGGGTTTTCGAGGCGTCGGTAGAGGTCTCGGGCGATGTAGCGCTTGAGGCAGCGTTTGATCTCGCGGTCGGTTTTGCCTTGGGCGCGGCGGCGG
>NZ_SMKN01000013.1 GCF_004348675.1 Micromonospora sp. KC606
CCTCGCCCCTCGCCCCCGCCCTGTTGATCATGAGCTGGCGGGGGATCTGCCCGTCTCCTGGACCACCAACTCTCTGGTCAGGGAATCGGGCGGACGGGATCGTCCTGGGGGCGTCGGTCAGAGCCAGGGCTGGACGAGGGCGGGCAACATGGCGAGGGCGACGAACCGGGTCGACCGGCCCACCAGGCAGGCCGCGGCGAACGCGGCCACCGGCGTCTTCGCCGCGGCGACACAGAACGTGATCAGCAGTAGCGGTGGCAGTCCGACGCAGGCACTGAGCAGCACCACCGGTACGGTGAGGGCCGGCCGCTGCGCGGTGACCGCGATTCTCCGAGTCCACTGGCCCAGCCGTCGCGACAGTCCGCCCCGCGCCAGGCGCTCCTCCCCCGTCGCCACGTCGCCGCCCCGGCGGCGGTCCAGCCACCGTCGCAGCGCCGGGTTGTGCAGCGAGCCCCGGGCGGCCAGCAGAATCAGCACCTTGCCGATGGTCTGCCCGACGGCGGCGGTGAGGGCGACCGGCAGCGCCGCGCTGCCGAGGGCGCCCGCCCCGACCACGTACGGCTCGATCGGCAGCGCCGGCACGAACGCCGAGGCCAGCGAAAGCCCCAGCGTGGCGAGAAGCTGGCCGGTCACGGGCTAACGAGCGACGGGTCACGGAGCTGCGGCTCGACGAACGGTGGGCCCAACGGCCGGCGGGTGAGACGGTGGACCACGACGACTGAGTACACCTTGACCACCAGGATCAGCGTGACGACGGCCACGGCGTACCAGTAGGCGCCGGGGATCAGCGCGGTCAGGGCGAGGGCCGCGGTGTTGACCACCTTCGCCGGCGGCCACCAGTTCCACCGGTAGACGCCCCGGTGCACCAGGTGGAAGTAGTTGGGGCTGAGGATCGGCCAGCGCAGGAACGCCAGGCTCAGGTGGCAGTCGAGGACGAGGAACTGCACGAGGAAGACCACGCAGGGCAGGGCAAGTTCGGGACGCAGCACCAGCAGCGCGGCGATGCAGAGACTGCACGACGCGCGGTCGGCGACGATGTCGAGCACCGCGCCGAAACGGGTCTCCTGGCGTAGCAGCCGGGCGACCAGCCCGTCGAGCACGTCACCCAGCCAGTAGGCGGCGTACGCGGCGATCAGCAGCGCGGCGCTGGCCTGGGTCAACGCCAGCACGGCGAGGACGACCGCGGCGACGGCCCGGACGAGCGTGATGGCGTTCGGCGCGTTCAGCGCGTCACCGTCGAGGGTGCCCGACATGCCGGCGCGACGGTCGTCCGCCGGTCTTCCCGTGGACAAGGCCGGCTTACCCGGTCGTCGGCGGCGGGGACCGGTCGTCGCCGGCCGGTCGGCGGCGATATACGGATCTGTGCCCGTTGCTCATGTCGCGCCCCGCTAACTGGCCGCGCCGAGGGGAACGTGACCCACCGTAGCCACGGCCGTCCCCATTATAGAGCGACCGCGCGACACGGAACATCACCCGCGCTGGGACGGGTCGCCATCATGCGCACCGGCCGCGCCACCCGCCCGTTCCGGCGTCGGGCCGCCATCCGGGTACGGGTTCCGGCGACGCCGGCGCCTGCCGGTCTTTCGGTGTGGGGTCAGGCGTGCGGCGCACTGACGTTCAGTAGGGCACGGCGGCGGTCCGGCAGCCCCCGCACGGCGGTGATCCTGGACGCCCAGCAAGGGCTCCGCAGTAGGTACTTGTCGAATCATCGGGGTGCGGCGGGCCGCCGGGCAGCGGCCCGCCGCATCAGGCGACGAAGACGCAGAACGGATGGCCGGCCGGGTCGGCGTACACCCGGAGCGGCTCATCGGGATCGTCGATACGGTCGCGCAGCAGCCGACCGCCGAGGCGCAGGACGCGTTCGTGCTGCACCCGGAGCTCCTCGACCGACGCGACGGTCAGGTCCAGGTGCAGTTGCTGCGGCACCTGGCCCTGCGGCCACGTCACCTCCGGGAGTCGGTCGACCTGCTGGAAGGCCAACTGGCGGACGCCGTCCGGAGTCCTCAGCACCAGCCAGTCGCGGCCACGCTCGTCCACGGCACCCGCCTGCGGCGGCTCGTCACCGGGACGGTAGACCAGGCTCAGCAGCGACCGGTAGAACTCCGCCAGGGATCGGGCGTCGGCACAGTCCAGCACCACCTGACACAACCTGGGCACGCTCTCGGCGCCGTCCACATCGATCACCTCCGCGGGCCATTCTGCCGGGGCGGCTCGCCGCGCGCAGGGGAGCGGTTCCACCATCATCGCTTCCTAGCGCCATCATCGCTTCCTAGCGCTATCATCCTCGCATGGCGATTGATTGTCATCCGGGCCTGACTCCGGCCGTGGCACTGTTCCGGTCCCTCGGTGACCCGGCCCGGCTGGCGATTCTGCGGCGACTGGCGTCCGGCGAGGCACGGGTGGTGGACCTGACCGGTGAGTTGGGGCTGGCGCAGTCGACGGTGTCGAAGCACCTGGCGTGCCTGCGTGACTGCGGGCTAATCGACTTCCGGGTCGAGGGTCGTCAGTCGTTCTACGCCCTCACCCGGCCGGAGTTGCTGGACCTGCTGCGCTCGGCGGAGCAGGTCCTCGCCGCCACGGGCGAGGCGGTCGCCCTCTGCCCGGTCTACGGGCACCCGGCCGGGTCCACGATGGAGGTGGGCGGATGAGCCCGACCCCGCAGCGCCGCGCGTTGCTGTCTCGGCGCAGCCTGTGGCTGGCGTACGCCACCGCCGGCTACAACCTGCTGGAGGGCCTGGTCGCGATCGCCGCCGGCGCGGCGGCCTCCTCCACGGCCCTGATCGGCTTCGGGCTGGACTCCTTCGTCGAGGTGTCCAGCGCCGCCGTGCTGATCTGGCAGTTCCGCGCCCGGGTGCCCGAGGATCGGGAGCGGCTGGCACTGCGCCTGATCGGCGCCTCCTTCTTCGCCCTGGCCGCCTGGGTGACCGTCGACGCCGGGCGCTCGCTGCTGGCGGGCGGGGACGCCGAGTCCAGCCGGGTCGGCATCGGCCTGGCTGTCGCGTCGTTGATCGTGATGCCGCTGCTCGTCTGGGCCAAGCGGCGCACCGGCCGGGAACTCGGCTCGGCGACCGTCATGGCCGACTCGACCCAGACCATGCTGTGCACCTACCTGTCCGCGGTGCTCCTCGTCGGCCTGGTCCTCAACGCCACCTGGGGATGGTCGTGGGCGGACCCGGTCGCCGCGCTCGTCATCGCCGGGGTCGCGGTCCGGGAGGGCCTGGCAGCCTGGCGCGGCGAGCACTGCGACGACTGCGCGCCCGTCCCGGCGGGCGACGCCACCGCCGACGCGATCTCGGGCTGCGCGGACGGCTGCTGCGCCGACCGGAGCGCGTGACCGGGGGTGCAGGTGCACCGGTTGATCGCCGAGGGCACCGTCGAGGACCGCATCGCCGCGCTGCTCGCCGGCGAGCGGGAACTCGCCAAGGGGGCGGGTCCCGACGTCCTCCCGGCGGTCTGACTTGCGAGAACAACGGGCCGCCGTGCCTTGTCAGCGATACGTCGACCGGCGGGAGGGCGTCGCCGACCCCGCCGATCGGCGGGGTCGCTGTGGCCTGATGGGAACCCGAAGGCGGATCAGGTGGCCCAGGGTCCACGTATCTCGCCGGACCCGCGCGCGATCAGCCGGGTCGGCACCACGTGGGTGGTGGGCTCCCACACCTCGCCGTCGAGCCGACGGAAGATCAGAGACGCGGCGACGCGGCCCATGGCCGACGGGTCCTGGGCGATCACGGTCACCGCCGGTTCGAGCAGGTCGGCCAGGGGGAAGTCGTCGAACCCGACGAGTGCGACGTCGTGGTGCCGGCCGAGTCGTTGCAGCGCCCGCAGCACGCCGATGGTGACCAGGTTCTGGGCGACGAACAGGGCGGTGGGGGGTGCCGCACCAGCCAGCAGCCGCTCCACGGCATGCTCCGCCTCGGCCATGGTGTGCAGGTCGTGCACGGCGCTGGACGGCCGGATGCCGTGGTCGCTGAGCGCCTCCTTGAAGCCCTGGAACCGTAGCCGGGCGGTGGCGATCGTCCGCAGGTCGCCGAGGTACGCGATGTCGCGGTGCCCGTGTGCGACGAGATGGTGCACGGCCGCCGCGGCGCCCTCGACATTGTCGGCCAGGACGGCGTCGACGTGCAGGCCGACCGGTGGCCGGTCGACGAACACGACCGGGGTGCCGGCGTTGACCTCGTCGCTGAGGTGGCCGTGGCGGTCACTCGCGGGCACCACCACGAGCGCGTCCGCCTGCCGGATCGTGAACGCGCGCAGCAGCGCCCTCTCCCGTTCCGCGTCCTCGTCCACGCTGCCGGCGAAGATCAGCACATCGCGGTCCCGTGCCGCGTCCTCCAGCGACCTGAGCAGCGCGGCGGAGAACGGGTTGCCGACGTCCTCCAGCACGGCCCCGATGGCCGCGGTCCGCCCGCTGGAGCGACGCAGGCTGCTGGCGGTGAAGTTGGGCCGGTAGTTGAGCTGTGCGACGGCCCGCTCCACCGCGCTCACCTTGGCGGAGGACACCCCCGGCTCGCCGTTGATGACCCGGGACGCGGTCTTCGGGCTCACCCCCGCGAGGAGCGCGACATCGCGCAGTGTCGGTCGGCTCCGGGCCTGCCGTGGCGCGACCGGTGAAACGGCGCCCTGCATGCTGCTCCTCTGCGGATTCAGGGTTCACGGACCCGCCGGGCGCACCGCGTACGGGCCCCCGGCCAGGTCCCCGGGGCTGTCAGATTACCGCCGGCCGGCGCGGCGATCGTTCGGTGAGCGGGCCGGCCCTCACCACGGCGCCCGTGGCCCGACGTCGGCGGTTCATCGACAGGTTCATCCGCGAGGCCCCCGTACGACCGGGGCAGCGCGCCCCCGGCGCATCGCCGGATACTGCCGCTTTTCTGATATCGATGTCAAGATTGCAAGCTCGTTACGCCACCGTTATGTAGCTCGTCAGCAGACCTCTTGACACCCCTCGGGAGCGCGGACGAGACTCCTCAGACAACGTTGTCAAACACGTCCCGCACCAGCGGCGGTCGATAGAGGAGTGAGCATGTTTCCACGCGTAGGCCGTACCCGCGCCGCGGCGCTGTTGGCGATCGCGGTCGTCGGCAGCACAGTCATCAGCGCCTGCGGCGGCGACACCGGCGAAGCGGGCGCGTCCGGCGACAAGGCCGTGTCCGTCTCCCTGATCACCAAGAACTCCACCAACCCCTTCTTCGTCAGCATGCAGGAGGGCGCGAAGAAGGCCGCCCAGGCGGAGAACGTCAAGCTGACCGTGTCCGCGGGCAAGGAGGACGGCGACGAGGCGAGCCAGGTCCAGGCGATCGAGGACGCCATCGCCCGGGGCGACAAGGGCATCCTCATCACCCCGAACGGCCCCGGCGTCAACGCCGCGATCAAGAAGGCCCGCGACGCCGGGCTCTACGTGATCGCGCTGGACACCCCGCCGGACCCGGCCGACACGGTGGACATCACCTTCGCCACCGACAACTTCAAGGCCGGTGAGCTGATCGGCAAGTGGACCGCCGCCCAACTCGGCGGCAAGCCCGCCACCATCGCCCTGCTGGACCTGTTCAACGACAAGGTCGTGTCCGTCGACTACAACCGGGACCAGGGCTTCCTGACCGGGATGGGCATCGACACGGCGGACAAGAAGAAGAACGGCGACGAGGCGAAGACCGGCAACTACTCCGGCGGCAGCTACGCCATCGCCTGCAACGAACCCACCAACGGCGCCGAGGACGGCGGCCGGACCGCGATGGAGAACTGCCTCAGCAAGAACCCGAACATCAACGTCGTCTACACCATCAACGAACCCGCCGCGGTCGGCGCGCACAAGGCCCTGCAGGCGGCGGGCAAGGCCCAGGGCGTCCTGGTGGTCTCCGTCGACGGCGGCTGCGACGGCGTACGCCAGGTCAAGGACGGCGTGATCGGTGCCACCTCCCAGCAGTACCCGCTGAAGATGGCCGAGCTCGGCGTCCAGAGCATCGCCAAGATCGCCAGGGGTGGCGAGAAGCCGCAGGTCACCAGCGGTCTCGACTTCTTCGACACCGGCGTCAACCTGGTCACCGACAAGCCCGCCCCCGGGGTCGACAGCATCGACAGCGCCGCCGGCGCGCAGAGCTGCTGGGGCTGATCCCCGCGATCGGCTCGGGCCTTCCGCGGACACTCTCCGGTAGGCCCGAGCCGGTCGACCCCCTTCCCTTTACACCCCCGACCTCCGGCAGGGAGCCGCCGTGACCGCCACCGTGCATCCGCCCACCACCGCCGCGGAGCAGTTCGCGCACCGTCCCCGCTCACCGCTGCAACGCGTCCAGCACCTGCTGCACGCCCACCCCGCGATCAGCCCGTTCCTCGTCCTCGTCCTGGCCTTCGCCGTCTTCTCGGTGGTCAATCCCCGCTTCGCCTCGCCCAACTCCCTCTCGCTCGTCCTGCAGCAGGTCGCGGTGGTGGGCGCGCTCGCGATCGGACAGACGCTGATCATCCTCACCGCCGGCATCGACCTGTCGGTCGGCGCGGTGGCCATCCTGGCGATGATGGTGTCCGCCCAGACCGCCCACCAGCAGGGCGTACCCGGGCTCCTGGCGGTCGCGTTGGGCATCGCCGTGGGCACGGCCGCCGGCGCGCTCAACGGGCTGCTCGTGACGAGGCTCAAACTGCCGCCGTTCATCGTCACGCTGGGCACCCTGAGCGTGTTCACCGCCCTCGGGCTGCTCTACTCGGCCGGGCGCAGCGTTCAGGCCGGCGACCTGCCGGCCCTGTTGAGCTGGACCGGCGAGTCCTTCCCGGTGGGCCCGTTCCGCATCACCCGGGGTGTCGTCCTCGTGGTGATCCTCTACCTCGTCGTCGGATTCGCGCTGGCCAAGACCGCCTGGGGGCGGCACGTGTACGCCGTCGGCGACGACCCGGAGGCCTCCCGCCTCGCCGGGATCCGGGTCACCCGGGTGCTGCTCAGCGTCTACACCGTCGCCGGACTGATCTACGGCATCACCGCGTGGATCATCATCGGGCGGGCCGGCGCCGCCAGCCCCAACGCCATCACCGACGCCAACCTGGAGAGCATCACCGCCGTCGTCATCGGCGGCACGAGCCTGTTCGGCGGTCGTGGCGCCGTCCTCGGCACCGCCCTCGGCGCGCTCATCGTCGGATTCTTCCGCAGCGGGTTGTCGCTGGCGGGCGTCGACGACCAGTACCGGGTGCTGGCGATCGGGCTCCTGGTCATCCTCGCCGTGGCCATGGACCAGTGGATCAGGAAGGTGAAGCCGTGACCGCCACGACAGCGCAGTCCGCAACATCGTCGACGCCGGGCCGCGACAGCCGCACCCCGGTGCTGTCCGCCCGCGGCCTGGTCAAGAGCTTCGGCAGGGTGATCGGGCTCGACGGCGTGGATCTGGACCTGTACCCCGGCGAGGTGCTCGCCATCATCGGCGACAACGGCGCCGGCAAGTCCACTCTGATCAAGTGCCTCACCGGGGCGCTGGCCCCCGACTCCGGGCAGATCCTCCTCGACGGCCGCCCGGTGCAGTTCAAGCGGCCCCAGGACGCCCGCGACGTCGGTATCGAGACCGTCTACCAGAGCCTGGCCGTCGCGCCGGCGCTGGACATCGCCGGCAACCTCTTCCTCGGCCGGGAACGCCGCCGGCCCGGCCTGCTGGGCTCGGTCTTCCGGATGCTGGACCACAAGGGCATGCGACGCTCGGCGGCCGAGGCCCTCACCAGTCTCGGCATCGGCACCCTGCAGAACATGTCCCAGGCCGTCGAGACGCTCTCCGGTGGTCAACGGCAGGCGGTCGCGGTGGCCCGCGCCGCCGCCTTCGGCAGCAAGGTCATCGTCCTGGACGAACCGACGGCGGCCCTCGGCGTGAAGGAGTCCAACCAGGTCCTCCGCATGATCGAGGAGGTCCGGTCACGCGGCCTGCCCGTCATCCTCATCAGCCACAACATGCCACACGTCTTCGAGGTCGCCGACCGCATCCACATCCAGCGGCTGGGCCGGGGCGCGGGCGTCATCACCCCGAGATCCCACACCATGCCCGAGGCGGTCGCCATCATGACCGGCGCCACCACCCTGGCCGAGACACCGGGGTCCGTCGGCGCGCGGACCGAGCAGAACCCGTCGGGCGACGCCGGACCCCCGACGCCACCGCACCCCGAAGGGCACCCTTCGTGATCATCGTGGTGGGCGAGACCCTCGTTGACCTGATCGAGGATGGTGCGGGCCGGCCCGTCGCCCATCCGGGGGGCAGCCCGGCGAACGTCGCCGTGGCGCTGGCCCGGCTCGGCCTGTCGACCGGCCTGCTCACCCAGCTCGGCGACGACCCGCACGGAGAGCTGTTGCGGGCGCACCTGAGGGACAACGGCGTACGGCTGGCGCCGGGCTCGCTGCTCGACGGGGCACCCACCAGCGTGGCCCGGACGACGTTCGACGGCGACGGCCAGCCACGCTACGCGTTCGAGGTCACGTGGCGCGCGTTTGACGCCGCGCACCTCGCGATGCCGACGGCTGCGCCGGACTGCCTGCACACCGGCTCCCTGGCCAGCGTCCTCGCCCCGGGCGCGGACGACGTGCTGGCGCTGGTGCGCGCCGCCCGGTCGGCGACGATGGTCAGTTACGACCCGAACTGCCGGCCCGCCCTGATGGGTGACCCACGGCTGACCGCGCGTCGGATCGAGACGCTCGTCCGGCAGAGCGACATCGTCAAGGTCAGCGTCGAGGATCTCGCCTGGCTGTACCCGGAGGACTCGTACGAGCAGGTGGCCCGCCGGTGGACGGACGCCGGCGCCCGCCTGGTCGCGGTCACGTTGGGCGGCCAGGGGGCGTGGGCCCGGTCGCACGTCGCCGAGGCCCGGGTCGACGGCGTCGCGGTCGATGTGGTCGACACCGTCGGCGCCGGAGACGCGTTCATGGCCGGCCTGCTCACCGGCCTGGGTGACCGGGGCCTGCTCGGCGCCGGCCACCGCGGGGCGCTCGGCGCCGCAGACGCCGACGTCCTGCGACCGGTACTGGCCCATGCCGCCCGGATCGCGGCACTGACCTGCGCTCGCCGGGGCGCGGACCCACCGACGCGGGCCGAGGTGGCGGCGATGGGCTGGTCGGCCCCCGCGTCGGCGTAGCCGGCGAAGCGACCAGCCCATACGGGGCGCACCGCGCGAGCGGTCAGGGGCGCAGCCGGACGGCGGCGAGCGCGGCGGTCAGCGGGATCGCGGCGAGGACCAGCCAGGGCACCGTCCCGCCGAGCTGTTCGTCGGCGCGGTCGAGGAGCAGGCCGGTCAGGGCGCTGCCGACCAGGACCAGCGTGCCGGAGATGGTGGACAGGGCGCCGGTGTGGAGGCCGAGGTGGCGTGCTCCGGCGAGATCCGGCAGGAGGGCTCGGGCCGCCGGCACGACGAGCATCTGGCCCACGGTGAGCAGCACGACCAGCCCGGTGGCGGGCAGCAGGCCGCCCGGTCCGGGTAGCTCGACGGGGCGGGCGGCGGCGACCACGGCGAACCCGGCGGCGATGATCGCCAAACCGGCGACGAGGCTGGTACGCAGGTCGAGGTGGCGGGTGACCCACCCGGTGACCGGCAGTTGGGCCGTGATCACCAGGAGGGAGGAGAGGGCGAACATCCAGGCCAGTGCGGTGGCCGAACCGCTGGCGCGGACGATCTCCTCGGGCAGGGCCAGGTAGAGCTGGTTGTAGGAGACCAGGTAGCCGCTGTAGGCCAGGGCGAGCAACAGGAAACTCCGGTTGCGGCAGAGTGCTCGTATCCCTGACCGGGTTCCCCCGCCGGCCCGCCGGCCCGCCGCGACCCGCCCGGTGCCGGCCGGCGCGGCGACGATGTCCGCGGCGGTAGACGACACCGCGGCGGCGGGTCGGCTCGGCATGAGCCGGGCGTGTCCGGCGAGGATGGCGACGAACACGGCGGCACCGCCGAGACAGGCGACGCGGAAGTCGACCAGGAGCAGCAGTGCGCCGAGCAACGGCCCGGTGAACGCGCCGATCTGCCCGGCGACGGAGAAGATCGCCAGCACCCGGGTCCGGGGAGCGTGCCCGGCGCTCTCGTGGACGACGGCCTGGCGAGCCACCTCGGATTCCACCGCGGGCGAGAACAGCGCGGCGGCGAAGCCGATGAGCAGCACCGAGGCGAGCACCGACCAGATCCCGCCGGCAGCGGCGAGGCCGACGAATCCGGCGATGCGCAGGGTGCAGCCGGCGAGCACGACCGGTCTTGGTCCGAGCCGGTCGGTGAGCGCGCCGCCGATCACGAACAGCCCTTGCTGACTGAAGGTGCGCAACCCGAGGACGAGCCCGACCAGCCAGCCGGCGAGGCCGATCTGGTCGGCGAGGTGGCTGCTCAGATACGGCAGGACGGCGAAGAACCCGACGTTGAAGGCGAGCTGCGTGCCGATGAGCAGCCGCAGCAGCGGCGGCATGTCGCGCAGTTCGGCCAGCAGCCGCGGCCGGCCGGGTCGAGCGGGGACGCCACGGGTGACCCGCTGCTCCGGTGGACAGGATCGGTCTTGGCGCAGCACGGGTGGGCTGGTCATCGCTGCCCTGCCGGCATCGCCGGGGTGAAGGTGGCCAGGTGGCTCGCCGGGTCGACGGCCGGGCGAGGGGGCGCCGCGCGTACTCGCCGCTGGCCTGCGGCTACGTCCTCGGCGGTCGCCGCGCGGATCAGGTAGCCGGCGATCGCGGGGCGCGCCTTCTGGATCAACGTCACGCCGTCGATCTAATCGCCAGGATGGCGTTATTGCAAATCGCAGGCAATAAGGCCGACGAGCCAGGCCCGGTAGCCACACCACGAGACGGCTGACCCAGGCTGACCTGTGAGAGCCAAAAAAATCGGCCAGCGATGTCGAGAACCGGTGCCTGGCTCCGTCCCCGCGGTGGAACGTGACCACAATGGGTCACACCAGCACGGAGGAGAAACATCATGGCGAAGTACCTGCTGCTGAAGCACTACCGAGGGGCTCCGGCTGCGGTCAATGACGTGCCGATGGAGCGGTGGACGCCGGAGGAGATCTCGGCGCACGTGCGGTACATGGGTGACTTCGCGGCCCGACTCGAGGCCACCGGCGAGTTCGTCGACGGTCAGGCGCTCGCCCCGGAGGGGACGTTCGTCCGGTACGACGGCGAGGGGCGTCCGCCGGTCACCGACGGCCCGTTCGCCGAAACCAAGGACCTCATCGCCGGCTGGATGGTGATCGACGTGGACAGCTACGAGCGCGCCGTCGAGCTGGCCGGGGAGCTGTCGGCCGCTCCTGGGGCGGGCGGGAAGCCGATCCACGAGTGGCTCGAGCTGCGCCCGTTCCTGACCGCGCCGCCCACCATCACGGAGTGACCTGATGTACGAGGCCCTGCTCCGGAGCCTCACGCCGAGGGTGCTCGGCATCCTCGTCCGCCGCGGAGCCGACTTCGCGGCGGCCGAGGACGCCGTACAGGACGCGCTGGTCGAGGCGGTCCGCGTCTGGCCGGCCGACCCGCCCCGGAACCCGAAGGGCTGGCTGGTCACCGTGGCCTGGCGCAAGTTTCTCGACGCGACCCGCGCGGACGCCGCCCGCCGCCGCCGTGAGGACCTCGTCGACGAGGAGCCGCCGCCCGGGCCCGTGCCCGCGGTCGACGACACGCTCCAGCTCTACTTCCTGTGCGCCCACCCGTTGTTGACACCGTCGTCCGCGGTCGCGCTCACGCTGCGCGCCGTCGGCGGTCTGACCACCCGTCAGATCGCCCAGGCATACCTGGTGCCCGAGGCGACCATGGCGCAGCGCGTCAGCCGGGCCAAGCGCACCGTCTCCGGCGTGCGCTTCGACCAGCCCGGCGATGTCGCCACCGTGCTGCGCGTGCTCTACCTGGTCTTCAACGAGGGGTACTCCGGCGATGTCGACCTCGCCGCCGAGGCCATCCGGCTCACCCGGCAGCTCGCCGCCGCGATCGACCACCCCGAGGTGGCGGGGCTGCTCGCCCTCATGCTGCTGCACCACGCCCGGCGCGTCACCCGGACCGGGCCCGACGGCAGCCTGGTGCCGCTCGCCGAACAGGACCGCCGCCGATGGGACACCACGTCGATCACCGAGGCCGTCGAGATCCTCCAGGCAGCCCTCACCCAAGACCGGCTGGGCGAGTTCCAGGCCCAGGCCGCCATCGCGGCACTGCACGCCGACGCGCCCACCACCGAGGAGACCGACTGGGTGCAGATCGTCGAGTGGTACGACGAACTCACGCGCCTGACCGACAGCCCGGTCGTCCGACTCAACCGCGCGGTGGCCGTCGGCGAGGCCGACGGACCACGCGCCGGCCTGGCCGCGCTCGCGGCGCTGGACGACTCACTGCCCCGCCACGCCGCCGTGGCGGCATACCTCCACGAACGCGACGGCGACCTGCCGAAAGCGGCCCGCCTGTACGCCGAAGCAGCCCGAAAGGCCCCCAACCTCGCCGAACGTGACCACCTCACGCGCCAGGCCGCCCGACTCAACGCCCGCCCGTGTCGCTGACGGGCCGCGTCAGCCTCTTCTGCCAGGCTCGACAACGAGGCGGCACTGGCTGAATGGGGCCGCGGCCTGGCCGCCGACATCCACCGTGGGCGGTGGTTGTCGGCGCCTAGCAGGTGCCGGCAACGCTGCGTGACGGCGACTCGCCCAGGAATGCGTACGCTCCCAACGCGGCAGCGAGAACGGCGTCCACCGCGATGACGAAGTTCCGGTCCATGCCGGTCGGCGCGAGCACGAGCCCGACCATCAGGGCGACCACGGCGGCCAGCAGCATCACGCCCCGCGCCGACCGTCGTACGGCCCAGGGGGTCTGCGGCGACAGCAGACCTGTGACGGCCAACAGCGCCCGGATCGCCCCGACGGCCCCGATGATCAGCCAGGGCACGGCCAAAGCGGCCACTCCCCGGCCCAGTCCGGCCACACCGGACCAGGTGAGCAATCCGAAGATCACCACCGCGAGGACGTGCAGGTAAAGGTCACGAGGGCCAGGAATCCTTGCTTGGCTCACCAGTCTTCTCAACCCCTATGCCATGCGGACCTTCAAGGGCTTGGCAGGTTCAGTCGGTGGAAGCATTCGCCTCGACGAGTTCGGTGTACATCGGAGACCTTCTTCCAGCCGTGGATCTTACGCGGTCGGTCGTTGACACGGAAGCCACCATCGCGAGGTATCTCGGGTTCCGAGGTGATCGAGACACCTTCGGGAGACTGCCCGCCGCTCGACCTCGACGGCGCCGCCGTCACCCTCGTCGCCGCCTCCGCTCTCGGCGCTAGCTACGGTCGTCTTCCCCTCCGGTGCGGGTTGTACTGGCACATGAGACAGGACAGCCCTGCAACTCGGCGGCTCGACGAGACGGCAGCGCGAGTAGTTGGGTAGTCCTCGGCGCGACCGAGACTCCGACACCGACCCTGTCGGCAGTAGCGTGGACACTCGACGGCGTCGCGCCGGTGCCCGGCACAGCGAGGAGGTCCGATGCGGCAACCGCCCGGGACGCCCGACGTTGGCGAGGTCGCCGCCGACCCGGGGTTCGAGCACGGCGACTGCCGGGACACCGCCCTCGGCACGCTGCTCAGACTCGCCGGCGTCGCGCACCCCGAAGACCTGCTCCTCGGCGAGCTGGCCTTCGAGGTTCCGGTGGACTGCAGCGTCGCCGACGGGCTCGCGCCGTCGTTCCGGAGCGGGGATCCGCTGCCCTCGGCCACCGGTCCGGCGGGCACCGGGATCGGCCTGGCGCAGCGACGGGCCGCCGGGCTGGCGCAGCTCTACCAGCAACTGCGCGACCGGGTGCGCGACGGGCGGGCCGTCGCCGTCACCATCGACCAGTACGGGTACGAGCCGGCCCCCTTTCACCGGAGCGCACACGTACCGCACGACCTGGTCGTCACCGCGGTCACCGGCGCTGGTTTCGACGTGCTGGACAGTTTTCCCCGGTCCCGGTTCGCCGGCCGGGTCGAGGCGGCCCAGTTCACGCGTTGGGTCGACTCGCCGCACCTGGGCGAGGCGCGGTACCGCACCGCGGAGGTGACCGTGTGCCCCGGCGCGGCCGGGGAGGCGGCCGGCTGGCTGGCCCGCAACTGGCGGGACCGGATCGGGCGCAACGTCGCGGCGATGCTGGACCCGTCGGGCCTGCGCGGGGTGGCCGGGATCGAGCTGGTGGCCGACCGGCTGGCGGAGTGGCTGGCCGGGCCGGACTTCCGATCCGACCCCGGCAGCCGCAGGGAGTTGCCGGTGAGCAGCTTCACCGACCTCGGCGCGGTACGCCGCGGGTACGCGCTCTGGCTGTCCCGGGTCGGTGCGCTCGGCTTCCCATCGCTGGCCGAGTGCGCCGACGGGGTCCGCGCGCTGTCCCGGCAGTGGGACGTCGCCGCGTCGCTCTGGCTCGCCGGCGGTCGATCCGGTTCGCCGGTCGATCCGGCCGCCGCCGATCTGGTCGCCAGGGGACTGCACCAGGTGCCGAAGCTGCTGCGGCTGATCGCCGCCGCCGAGCGGCGGATGGCCGAGCGGCTCGACAGCGCGGCCCGAACCGGCGACCACCGCCGATCCGGGCGCCATTGACCGGCTGACGGGTGAACGGCTAGTTTCTGGACTGGTCGAAAGGCTTCGATGTCCGTCCCCGGCGGACCACCGGGCGATGTCCGTCCCGGCGGACCACGGGGCGCGGTGTCCGGCCGGCGTGGCCACGCACCACCCCGTCGCGTCCGGCGGCCGGAGGGAGCGGGAAGGAGTCCGATGCCCACCAACCAGGCGTCGGTAGGCGAGGACGTCCCCGCGCCCGGAGCGGTCGGGGCAGCGCCGGTCGTCGCCCAGCTGGAGCGGGTGGTGGCCCGAGCCCCGGACGCCGCCGCGCTGGTCGAGGACGGCACGGTCACCGACTACCGGAATCTCTGGCGGGACGTCGGGGAGATCGCGCGCACCCTGGTTCGGGACGGTGTCCGGCCCGGCGAACCGGTCGGTGTCACGGTACGGCGCTCGGCCACCGGAATCGGCTCGCTGCTCGCGGTGCTGCGGGCCGGGGCGGCCTATGTGCCGCTGGATCCCGCCGATCCGCCAGAGCGCCTCCGTGACATCGTTCGGACGTGTGGCCTGCGGCGGATCCTGCTCGCCGCACCGCTCCTCCCGGCCGTCACCGCCGGCCTCCCGGTGCGCACGATCGAGCCCGCGCCGGCTCCCGCAGCCGCCCCGGGCCCTGGCCCGGGAGCCGATGTGGCGCTGGCCGAGCCACTGCCCGAGGTGTCCGGCAGCAGGTTGGCCTACATCATCCACACCTCCGGCTCCGCTGGCCCTGCCAAGGGGGTCCGGGTCGGACATCGGGCCCTGGCGACGGCGGCCACCGCGCTGACCGAGGCGTGGCGCATCACGCCCGGCGACCGGGTCCTCAGCTTCGCGGCGCTGACCTGGGACACCAGCGGCGAGGAGATCTACCCCTGCCTGATCGGCGGGGCGACCCTGGTCATCGACCGGCGGGCCACGGAAGGCACGGTGGCCGGGCTGCTCGCGGCGGTGGCGGCGAACGGGGTCACCGTGGTCGACCTGCCGACCTCCTTCTGGTACGAGGTGGTGGAGTTCCTTCGGCTGACCGGCCGGTCGTTGCCGCCGTCGCTGCGCCTGGTCGTGATCGGCGGCGAGGAGGTGGTTGCGGGCCCGGTCCGCACCTGGTGCGAGCTGGTGCCCGACCGGGTCCGGCTGGTCAACACCTACGGTCAGACCGAGACCGTGCTGGTCACCCACCAGGCCGAGTTGGGCGGCGCCGTCGGCCGTGAGCTGCCCGGCGGCGTGCCGGTGCCGATCGGCCGGCCACTGCCCCACGTGCGTCAGGTCCTGGTCCCCGCAGCCCCGGGTTCCCGGATCGCCGAGCTGTACGTCGGCGGGCCGTCGCTCAGCTTCGGTTACCAGGCCCGTCCGGCGGCCACCGCGCAGCGGTTCGGTCCGGGGCCCGGTGCCGGCGGCGAACGGATGTTCCGGACCGGCGACCTGGTGATGATTGGCCCGGACGAGCAGCTCGGCTATGTCGGCCGGGTCGACCGGCAGCTCAAGGTGCGTGGTCACCGGGTGGAGCCGGAGGCGGTGGAACGTGCCCTGCTGGGCCACCCGGCGCTGGTCGCCGCAGCGGTGCACGGGACCGGTTCGGCGGAGACCGGCCGGCAGTTGGCCGCCGCCGTCGTGCCCCGCGCCGACATGACCGTGACCGGGGCGGAGCTGGCCTCGTGGCTACGTGACCGACTGCCCGGTTACCTGGTCCCGACCCGTTGGTCGGTGCAGGCCGCCCTGCCGTTGCTGCCAAACGGCAAGGTTGACCACGCGACGCTCGCGGCGGCGGGACACGAAGGCACGTACGGCACGCCGGAAACCGGCGGCGATCCTTTCGTCGCCGAGGTCGCGGCGATCTTCAGCCGGGTGCTCGACCGGGCACACGGGCCGGACGACGACTTCTTCGACGCTGGCGGTGACTCGCTGCTCGCCGCCCGGCTCATCTCCCGCCTCTACCGCCGGTACGACATCGAACTCACCTTCGTCGACCTGTTCGAGTGGCGTACCCCGCGCGGCCTGGCCGACGTGCTGCGGCAGGGCGGCCGAACACCGGACGGCGAGCCCGCCGGCGGCGCAACGGAGCCGGCCGGTGGGTGAACGGAGCCGGCCGGTGGGTGAACCGACGGCGTCCCGGCACCTGGCGACGATCCTCGCCACCTGCGCCGACGTGCTCGGCCGACGCCCGGACCCGGAGGACAACTTCTTCGAGTTCGGCGGTGACTCGGCGACCGCCACCGATCTGTTCCTGCGGCTGGAGTCCCGGCTCGGCGTCGAACTCGACGTCTCGCTGTTCTTCGAGACGCGGGACTTCCGGGAGTTGGCCTCCCGGCTCGCGGAGTCCACCGGTGGACCGGTGGGCCGGTCCACGCCCGGTGCGACCGGATGACCCGGTCATCGGATCCGGCGCAGTCGCACCGCCAGCCGGGTCAGCGGCACCGGACGGGCGAAGTCGTCCGGTACGAGTCCGGACCAGCCCGCCGCAGCGAGCCGGGCGAGGACCGCCGGCACCAGCAGCAGCCGGCCGCCGGTCTCCAGGTAGCACCGGTCCGGGTCGACGGAATCGAGCCCGTGGAGCTGTGCCACCGCAGCGCGCAGCGCCCGCCCCGCAGCCGGCGGAGCGGCGGCCAGGTCCCCGTCGGGGCCGTCCGCCGGGCCCGGATCCTCGCCGGGGCCGAGGTCCACCAGCACCGGATCGCCGATGGCGGTGCCGAGCCGGGCCGCCACCTGGTCCAGGGTCAGATCGGGGCCGTCGAGGTAGGCCCGCAGGATCAGTTCCGGACCGGTCACCAGCGCCCGCATGTGCCCCGGATCCAAGACCATGCTGTTGAAGCTGGCGAGGATCCACATCGCACCGGGTTCGACGGTGCACATCAGGTACGCGTCGAAGCCGATCCTGTCCGGGGTCGTCTCACCGCGGCCCATCGCCAGCTCCAGCTCACCGGCCCTGGTCAGCAGGTCGGTCAGCTCCCGGTCGCCGCGTCGCTGCAACTCGGTCAGCTCCGGGCTGTGGTCGAAGTTGACGGTCGTCCCGACCGCGAAGGCGACGCCACGCCGGCGTTCCTCGGCGGCCAGGATCTCGCGCAGCGCGAGCTGTCCCAGCCGGTACCGGCTCTGCACCTGGAACGTCCGCAGCCGCAGCCGTTCGATCAGCGCGCCCAGCGACGGGCGGTCCGAGACGTCGACCGTGGTGGGGAGGATGCAGTGGTAGCAACCGACCACGTCACGCTCCCGGGAGGTGCGCCCGACGAAGTGGTTGCGCACGACGGTCGCCGGGGCTCGGGACATGATCGCCAGCAACGCGTGCACCAGCGCCGAGTAGACCACCGCGGGGCTGGTCCGGTGCCGGCGGGCGGCGAGCACCAGGGCCGGCGGGAGTGCGGTGGAGCGGTAGCTCGCGCCGTACCGCTGGAAGACGCCCGGGCGGAGCGGGACGAACAGCCGGGCGGGAATCCGGCGTACCTCCTCCCGCCAGAACCGCTCGGCGGTCGTGCGGCTCAGCAGCAGCTCGCCGGACTCCTCGTCCAGCGCCGAGTCGGCCGGCTGGTGACTGCCGGGTCGGTGGTCGCCGGCCGTGGCTCGGCACGCCGCGGCCAGGTCGGCCAGCACGATCCGTTCGCTGTGCCCGTCGAATACCGCGTGGCTGACAACCATCAGCAACTCCACCGCGAGATCGCCCGATCGGATCACACCGAAGCGGACCAGCTCGGTGTCGGCGTCGACGAACGGTGGCTCGGTCAGCGACCGGCGGAACGCCTCCCGGGCGGCGTCGGAATCCTCGTCGCAGAGCCGGACCACCGGGTCACCGGGGGCGTGGACGACCTGCACCGGCACCCCGGCACCGTCGAGACGGAACGCGGTTCGCAGCGCCTCGTGCCGGACGAGCAGCCCACGCAGCACCGCCACCGCCCGGTCGTGCGGGATCGGGGGATCGGGCCGGTACGCGACGGTGATGCTGTTGCAGGTCCCGGTGAGCAGCTTCCACCACTCGAACTGCTGCGCGCCGCCGAGCGGTGCCCGTCGGACCTCCGTACGCCCGCCCATCGCACGATGATGTCACGGTCGGCCAGCAGGAGCCGATGATGATCACCGCCACGCCCGACATGGACGGTCCGGACAGGACGGCAGCGGGTGCGCGCCCGCCGGCGGCCACTCCGGATGGCTCCGGGACCTGGGTCGGGCCGCCGCTGCCGCCGGACGAGCTGGCGGCGACGCTGCTGCCGCCCGGGCGCGCCCGGGGACTTCCCGCCGCGGCGTACACCAGCGACCGGGTCTTCACCTGGGAACAGGACCGCTTCTGGCGTCGGGACTGGGTCTGCCTCGGCCGCGTGGGGATGCTCGCCGAGTCGGGCGTCCAGGCGGGCCTGGACGTGGCCGGCGCGGGTGTCCTCGCGGTGCGGGACGCGACCGGCGGGCTGCGTACCTTCCGCAACGCCTGCCGGCACCGGGGGCACGAACTGGTCGCCCGCGGCTGCGCGGTGCGTCGCTCGACCATCTGGTGCGCGTACCACGCCTGGGTCTACCGGTTGGACGGCTCGCTGCGCAACGCTCCCCGGTTCGACCCGCCGCCGGACACGGATCTGGACCTGCTGCCGGTCCGCTCGGCGCAGTGGCAGGGCTGGCTCTTCGTCGATCTCTCCGGCGACGCGCCGCCGCTGGCGGACGTGATCGGCGACCTCGACGCCGCGCTCGCCGCGTACCGGCCCGGAGAGCTGCGGGTGGTGGCCGCCGAGGAGTACGACGTGGCGGCCAACTGGAAACTGATCGTCGAGAACTACCTCGAGTGCTACCACTGCCCGAGCACCCATCCGGAGCTGAGCCGGGTGCAGCGGACCGAGGGCGGCGAGAGCTTCGCCGCGACCGGTCGCTGGCTCGGCGGGCACCTGGACCTGCGTAACTCGGCCACCTCGATGTCGCTGGACGGCACCGGACCGGACTGGACCTTCCCGGGGCTGGACGAGGACCAGGCCCGCCAGGTCCGCTACCACCTGCTGCCACCCAACCTCTTCGTCACCGCGACCCACGACTACCTGGTCACGCACCGACTGGTCCCGGTCGCTGCGGATCGGACCCGGGTCGAGTGCGAGTGGCTCTTCCCGGCGGAACTGGTGGTCGCGCACGTCGATCCCGGCTACGCGGTGGAGTTTTGGCGCACCACCAACCGGCAGGACTGGGCGGCCTGCGAGTCGGTGCAGCGGGGAGTGTCCGGCGGTGGCTACCGGCCCGGGCCGCTCGCCCCACACGAGGACCTGCTGCACGCCTTCCTGGTCCGGCTCGCCACGGCGTACCGGTCCGGCGGCGGGCTGACATCGGCCGGCCCGGCCGCCCCCACGGAGCCGGCCCGGTGACCGGTGTCCGGTCGCCCGGCGCCTCCCCGCCGGAGCAGGCCGAGGCGGACGTGGTGGTCATCGGCGCGGGCCTGGCCGGTCTGGCCGCCGCCACCGAGCTGGAGGCGGCCGGGCGTCGGGTCCAGGTGGTCGAGGCGCTCGGCCGGGTGGGCGGCCGGACCGCGAGCCATCACCGGTACGGGCAGGCGCTGGATGCCGGCGGAGGCTATGTCGGCGTCCGCCACGTACGGGTACGCGAGTTGGCTGGACGGTTCGGTCTGGTGCTGACCCCGACCGCGGCGCCCGGGGCGAACCTCTTCGATCTCGGTGCCGGCCCGGTCCGGTCGGACGCCCGCCGGCCGGCGTTCAACGCGCTCGCCGTCGGCGACGCGCTGGACCGGCTGGACGATCTCGCCGCCGGCGTGCCGCCCGTCGACCCGGGCGCCGCTGCGGACGCCGCCGGGTTGGACCGACTCACCGTCGCGGCGTGGGCGCGACGGGAGTTCGCACATCCGGACGCCCGGCTCCTGATCGACCTGCTGGTCCGGCAGATGCTCGCCGCCGATCCCGCCGAGGTCGGCATGCTGCACCTGCTCTTCTACCTGGCCTCCGGCGGCGGGGTGCACTATCTGACGGCGTTCTCCGGTGGCGCCCAGCAGGACCGGTTCGCCGGCGGCGCGCACCAGCTGGCCGAGCGGATGGCGGCGGCGCTGGCCCGGCCGGTCCGGCTCGGGAGCCCGGTCACCGACCTGCACGCCGAGCACCCGGCCAGCGGTGACACCCGAATGGCCAGGGGTGCGATCCGCATCGTCGGCCCCCAGCTCACCATCCGCTGCGCGCGGGTGGTCGTGGCGGTGCCCCCGGGGCCGGCAGGCCGGATCCGGCTGCGCCTGCCGGGTGTCCGGCGACCGCCGGGGCCGACGCGGACCCGGGGCGCCACGGTCAAGCTGCATGTGATCTACGCCCGTCCGTTCTGGGCGGATGCCGGCCTGTCCGGCTGGGTGACGGCCGGGGCCGGTCCGCTGCGGTACGTCGTGGACGACTCGGCCGGCCGGGACGGCCTCGGCGTGCTGGTCGGCTTCGTCACCGGCCCGGACGCCCGCGTGTTCGGCGGCCTGTCCCGGGCCGCTCGCCGGGCGGCGGTGCTGGACCGGCTCGCCCACTGGTTCGGGCCGGCGGCCCGGCAGCCGCTCGCCCTGCTGGAGTGGGACTGGCAGGCCGAGCCGACGGTCGAGGGCTGCTACGCGGCCGTGCCCGAGCCCGGCTGGTGGACCGCGGCGGGTCCACCGTGGCCGGCGGCCGGTCGGGCCACGTCGGGCGCGCCGGGCGGACCGGTCTTCTGGGCGGGGACCGAACGCTGCGCCGAGTTCTACGGCCATCTGGAAGGTGCGGTCCGGTCCGGGCAGGAAGCGGCTCGGCGGCTCCTCGCCGCCGATCGGGTGGGCCGGTGAGCCCGGTCGGGCCGTCGACGGCTGCCGGGGCGACCGGCGACGGGCTGCGGTTCGGCCTGCTGCTGCCGAACGCGGGCTACTACGCCGATCCCGCCCGGCTGCTGCAACTCGCCCGGGCCGCCGAGGGATCCGGTTGGGACGGCGTGTTCCTCTGGGACCACCTGCTGCTCGACCGGGCCACCCGGCTGCCGCTGGCCGATTCCTGGACCGCCGTCACCGCGATCCTGGCCGGCACCCGGCGAATCCGGGGCGGGCCCCTGGTCACCCCGCTCGCCCAGCGGCAGCCGTGGAAGGTCGCCCGCGAGACCGCCACCCTCGACCACGTCTCGGGCGGCCGGCTGGTGTTCGGCGTGGGCCTCGGCGCCAGCGGTGACACGGACTTCGCCGCCTTCGGCCTCGACCCGGACGTGGCCGCGCGGGCCCGGCGGGTGGACGAGTCGCTGGCGGTGCTGGACCGGCTGTGGAGCGGCCGGGAAGTCAGCCACCGGGGCGACCAGGTACGCCTGGACCGGGTCACGTTCCTGCCGCCGCCGGTACAGCGGCCCCGGATCCCGGTCTGGGTCGCCGCCACCTGGCCGGCCAGCCATCCGGGGCCGCTGGCCCGGGCGGCGCGCTGGGACGGCGTGGTGCCGATGGTGCGCGAACCCCGCGGCGGGCTGCGGGGACCGGATCAGGCGGAGCTCGTCGCCATCCTGGCGGCGACCCCACCCCGGGCGACCGGATGGACGGTGGCGGTCCCAGGTCGGCTTCCGCCGGACGACCCGCCGCGCGCCCGGGACCTGATCGCCGGGTACCGGGCCGCTGGCGCCACCTGGTGGCTGGAGTCCTTCGATCCGTGGCGCCGCGATCCCCGGCAGGCATGGTCGTGGGCCGCCCAGGGACCGCCGCGGCCATGACGGCGGCGATTCGGCGGCGGCCGACCCGGGCAGGTCACCGACCGCTCCGCACACCACCTGGCCCAGGTGACCGACGGTCCGGTCCGGCGAACGACAGGGAGGACCGGTGGCGATCCTGACCGACGCCCGGCTGCTGGCCGGTGCGCTGCGCGCGGCCCGGGTGCCGCTGACGGTCGCGTTGGCGCTGCTGCTCGTCCTCGGTGCACTGCTGCCGCCGGCCGGCGCGGTGGCTATGGCACAACTGGTGGGCCGGATCCAGACCGCGGTACCCACCGGCGCGCCGCTGTCGGCGACGGCGCTGCCGCTGCTCGTGTTCGTCCTGGTGCTGCTGCTCGGACACGTCGTGGACACCGTGGTGGCACCGTTGGCGTTCCTGACCACGGCCCGCGTCGACGGCGCACACCGAGCCCGGGTAGCCGGCCTGACCACCGCCTGCTCGACCATCGCTCCGCTGGAGGACCCGCAGGTCCGGGCACTGATCCGGGCGGCGCGGGCCGACCCGGAGAACTGGACCGAACAGACCCCCGGCGCCGGTGCCGTCGCCGGCCTGCGGCTGGCCGGCAACCTGATCGGGGTGGCCGGCGGCTGCCTGGTGCTGGCCCGGTACGCCGGCTGGCTGGTGCCGGCGCTGCTGCTTCCCGCTCTGCTGAACGGGGCGCTCCGGCAGCGGGACGCCGCCCGGGGCATCGCGGTCTGGCGGGCCGGCACCGTCGACGGAGCCCGTGGCCAGCGGTGGAAGGACGTGGCGACCTCGCCGGCGGAGGGCAAGGACATCCGGATCTACGGGCTCGGCGCCTGGCTGACCGGCCGGATCCAGCGACACGCCCTGGCCATGGAGGGCCCTGTCTGGGCGTTGCTGGCCCGGAGGATCCCGCGCGAGGCCGGCCAGTTGCTGCTGGTCGGCGTGCCGCTGGTGGTTGGGTACGCGGTGGTCGCTGCCGGTGGGGCCGGCGCACCGGCGGGATCCGACCGGGTCGTCGCGGCCACGGCCGTGCTCGTCAGCGGCGTAGCCATCTTCCAGGCTCTCGGATGGACCGAGGAGCTGCGGGTGGCCGTCGCCGCGGCCGGCTGCCTGCGCGCCACGGTGGACCTGGCCGCCCGGCTGCCCACGTCGGAGCAGGCCGCAGCCCTCCGTCCGGCAGCGGACGCGAACGATGCCGGGCGGGTACGCCGGGCCCGACCGCCGCTGGTCCGCTTCGAGGGGGTCTCGTTCGCCTATCCGAGTGCTCGGCGGCCGGTCCTCGATCGCCTGGACCTGGAGATCCGGCCCGGCGAACTGCTCGCCGTGGTCGGCCTGAACGGCGCCGGCAAGTCGACGTTGATCAAGCTTCTGGCCGGCCTGTACGAACCGGACGAGGGCCGGGTCACCGCCGACGGCGTAAACATCGCGGTGCTCGGGGCGGCGGCCTGGCGGAGCCGGCTGGCGATCGTGTTCCAGGACTTCGTCCGCTACCACCTGCCGGCCCGGGACAACGTCGTGCTCGGTCGGGGCGACCACCCGCCGGAAGAGGCCACGCTCGCCGCCGCCGCCGCGGACGCCGGCCTGGAACCGGTGCTGGCCCGACTTCCGGCCGGCTGGGACACGCCGCTGGCCCGGACCGCCACCGGCGGGGTGGACCTCTCCGGCGGGCAGTGGCAGCAGGTCGTGCTGGCCCGAGCCCACTACGCCGTACGGATGGGTGCCGACCTGCTGGTCCTCGACGAGCCGACGGCGCACCTGGACGTCCGGACCGAGTTCGAGGTCTTCCGCCGGCTGGCCGGGAACCGGGGTCGGGCGAGCGTGGTGCTGATCTCGCACCGCCTCTCCACGGTCCGACACGCTGACCGGATCGTGCTGCTCGACGGGGGGCGGATCACCGAGAACGGCGATCACGACGAGCTGATCGCCCGCCGGGGCCGGTATGCCGAACTCTTCGCGATCCAGGCCCGCCGGTTCGCCACCGGCGGACGCGGATGACCGCCCCCCGGGCGACCGGTCATCCCGCGCCCGTCACCAGGCCCCTCCGGCCGAACCGTTACCTGCTCCTCTGGGCCGAACTGCTCGCGGTCTCCTGGCGTCGGGCCCCGCTGCTGACCGCCATGCAGTTCGTCATTCCGGCCGGCATGGCGGCCGCGGTCGTCGGCGGCGCCCTGGCTCTGCGGGTGACCGTGGACGCGGTGATCCGCGGTGACGCCGGCAGCGCGGTCACCGGCGCGGCGGGTGCCGGGCTGGCCGGAGCGGCCGGCATCGTGCTCGGTGCGCTGGACTCGCACACCGCCGGAATCCTCATCGGCAAGGTCGCCGCCCTCGACCTCGGCCCGCGCATCCACCGCGACATCACCACCCTCGACGGCCTGGAACACCTGGAACGCAGTGACTTCCAGGACAGGCTCACCCTGGTCCGCAACGCCGGCTGGGAGATCGTCCTGAGCCTCTGGTCCGCCAACGGTGTCCTGTTCGCGGTGCTGGAACTCACCGTCATGCTGCTGCTGCTCGGCACGGTGAACCCCTGGCTGCTGTGGCTGCTGGCCTTCGCCGCCGTACCGTTGTGGTTCGACCAGCGGGGGAACAACGCCATCATCCGCGCGGACCTCGCCGCCGCCGAGCCGATTCGCCGGCAGCGGCACCTGTTCGACCTGGCCACTGACCCGGCCGGCGGCAAGGACATCCGGATCGCGGGCGCGGGCACCGAGCTGGCCAACCGGCAGGCGGCCGCCTGGGACGAGGCGATGCGGCTGCGGCTGCGGGCCCAGCTCGTCGCTGCCGGATGGCGCCTGGCGGGCTGGCTGTTGTTCACGGCAGGTTTCGGTGCCGCGCTGGCACTGGTCGTGCACCAGGCCACCAGGGGTGCCGGCTCGGGCGGTGACCTGGTGCTTGCCATCACCGTCGCCGCCGCGCTGCGGCAGTCGGTCTACACCGGGGTCCGCTACACCACCAACGTGGCGAGCGCCGGGCGCGTGATCGATCCGTACCTGTGGCTCCGCGACTATGTGCGTGCGCAGCGCAACCAGGCCGGTGCGACCGTTCCGGCGCCGCCCCGGCTACGTCACGGGATCACGCTCGACCGGGTCGGCTTCCGGTATCCCGGCGCGACCGGGCCGGCCCTGGCCGACATCAGCGTGCACCTGCCGGCCGGATCCGTGGTCGCGTTGGTCGGCGAGTACGGGTCCGGCAAGACCACGCTGGTCAAGCTCCTCGGCAAGCTGTACCGGCCGGACACCGGGCGGATTCTCGTGGACGGTGTGCCGCTGGACGAACTGGAGACCGGGATTTGGCGGTCGCGGATCAGCGCGACGTTCCAGGACTTCGGTCGGTTCCCCACCCGCTTCGCCGAGAACGTCGGCGTCGGCGACCTGCCGCGGCTACCGGACCGGGAGCGCATCGCGGCGGCGGTCCGGGAGGTCGACGCCACCGGTCTGGTGGACCGGCTGCCGGACGGCCTGGACACCGAACTGGACGCCGCCTTCGGCGGTGTCGACCTGTCCGAGGGGCAGTGGCAGAAAACCGCCCTGGCCCGGGCCGCGATGCGCCCGGAGCCGCTGCTGGTCCTGCTCGACGAGCCGACCGCGTCCCTCGACGCCCCGAGCGAACAGGAGATCTTCGACCGGCAGATGGAGCGTTCCCGCCGCTCGGCGGCCGGCACGAATGCCGTCACGGTCATCGTCTCGCACCGGTTCTCCACCGTCACCGGCGCGGACCTCATCCTCACCCTGCACCGCGGGCGGCTCGTCGAGGCGGGCAGCCACCGGGAGCTGATGGGCATCCCCGATGGCCGGTATGCCGCGCTCTACCGCATCCAGGCGGAGGCGTACGACATGCGTCCGCCGGGCGACTGACCCGCGCGGGGAGCGTCCCGGGTTCGTCGTCCTCCGCTACGGCTGCCGAATCCCGAGCCGCGGTCGATCCTGGTGCGATGATTCGCTTCGCGTCACGACGGGAATTGTCCACCAGGCATCACGGAAATTGGAACCATTCCAAAAACACCAATCTGGCACTATATCTATGAACTCTCTATCTTCCCCATGACAACCGCTTCCGCCGGTGTCAGTATATTGAGATGGACGAAAGTTCAACCAACGGCTCATCTCGACTTCTCCTCATGGAGGACGACAACGAACTTGCCGAAATGTTGGTTGACCTGCTCGCCGCCGAGGGCTATCCCGTCGACCGCGTCGCCGACGGTCAGCGCGGCCTCCACTTCGGACTCACCCGGTCGTACCGGGTGATCGTCGTGGACCGCGGACTGCCCGGGATCGACGGCTTGGACGTGGTCGTACGGCTGCGCCAGCGGGCCGTCAACGCCCGCATCCTCATGTTGACCGCGCTCGGCGACACCGCCGACCTCGTCGACGGGCTCGACGCCGGGGCCGACGACTACCTCGCCAAGCCGTTCGAGGTGACGGAGCTGCTGGCCCGGATACGGGCATTGAGCAGGCGTTTCACCGACGACGCGTACACAATCCCGCTGGGGACCGCCCGGCTCGACACGGCGCTGCGTGGGGTCCAATTGCCCAGCGGGAGATTCGTGAGCCTGTCGGGTCGCGAGTTCGCGCTGATCCGCTCGCTCGCGGGGCGACCCCGAGTGGTGCACAGCCGCACCCAGTTGCGCCGCCAGGTCTTCGACGGGGCCGACTCCGATTCAATCGTGGATACCTATGTGCACTATCTCCGGCGCAAGCTGGGAACAGGCGTCGTGCGTACCGTGCACGGATTGGGTTACCAGATTGGTGCCCTATGACCGAAGCGGCCCAGGATCGCGATAGGCGTATTCTGCGCCGTGCCCGACTGTCGGTGGCGGCGAGTCTCACCGTCGGGATCAGCGGCATCATCCTGCTCGTCGGCGGCCTGGTCTTTCTGGCCGCCGGGCACCAACAGGAAAGGGCCGTCGAACGCCCCCTCGGCCACACCCTTCATCGGAGTGATCCCGGCGACATTGAGGTGCGTCAATCAGTCTTCGACGACCGCCGCCAGCGACAGGACCGACGGCGATGGGTGGCCGGACTGACCGGCGGCGGCCTGGTGACCCTGTTCGCCGCGGTGACCGTCAGCGTCCTGGTGGCCCGATGGGCGATCAATCCGGTGGCGAAGCTGCTGGACCGACGCTGCCGGTTCGTCACGGACGCGAGCCACGAACTGCGGGCCCCGCTGACCCGGTTGCACATGCGCAGCCAGCTCATGCTTCGCAGAGCGGACGACCTGCCCGAGCCCATCGCGACCGAACTGCGCCGCATGGTGGCCGGTACCCGCGAACTCGGCGAGGTCCTCGACGACGTGTTGCGTGGGGCCCGGCTGCGGTCGGAGGTGCCCGAACACGAACGGGTCGATCTGGCCCACGTCGCCGCCGAACTGCTGGCCGCCGAAGCGGGACGCCTGGCAGAGCGCGGGCTGGTCGCGGTCCTCCGCACGGAAGCGGACCAGCACCCGGTGCTCGGAGTCAGGCCCGCCCTGCGGCGGGTGCTCTCCGCGCTGGTCGACAACGCCATCGGCCACACCCCGCCGCGAGGCCGGATCACCATCCGGATCGCCGCGGTCAACGACGGCCGCACGGTGGAGTTGAGCGTCGGGGACACCGGCGTCGGCTTCGACCCGGCACGACATCGTGGGGTCTTCGACCGTTTCGCCCGAGGTGCCGGCCGCCAGGGACGGGGTTACGGCATCGGGCTGGCCCTGACCCGCGAGGTCGTCGAGAGCCACGGCGGCACGATCACCGCCGATGGCCGGCCGGGCCGGGGCGCGCGTTTCACCGTACGGCTGCCCGCCGCGCCGAATCGGGGCGACGGGTCCTGCGTGCGCGCCCTCTAAGAACCTTCTGAGGAATATCCGCAAGCATCGATATATGTGCGTGGTGGCCGCCACGCACCGTCGATCGGAGGACATGACACGATGCATCAGCAGCTGGTCGAGCGGACCCCGGCCTGGTCCACGCCCCTACTGGACCACCTCAGCGACCGCGACCGCCACCTGGTCCAGCACTACGGGCAGGGGTTGGCGACGGCGCTGCCGGAGACCCACATCCACCACGCCATCGAGCGCCACGCCGCCACCCACCCGGACACCGTCGCCGCCGAACACCTCGGCGACACGATCACCTACGGTGAGCTGGACCGGCAGGCGAACCGGCTCGCCGTCCACCTCGCCGATCTGGGCGTACGCCCCGGCGACAACGTCGCGGTGTTCGTCCGGCGCGGCATCCCCATGCTCGTCGGGATTCTGGCGGCACTGAAGGCCGGCGCGGCGTACGTACCTCAGGACGTCGGCCTCGCCCCGCCCACTCACCTCCGCCACGTCGTCCACGCCGCCTCGACCCGCGTCATCCTGACCGTCTCCACCGCCACCGACCGGATACCGGTACCGGCTGGACACCACCTCGTCGCCGTCGACACCGTGATGTCCCCACCACTCGGCCACTCCCCCGACCGGTTCGTCCCCGCCGAGCGGCCGACCCGCACCGGCGACAACTGCTACGTCCTCTTCACCTCCGGCACCACCGGACGACCCAACGGGGTCGTCGTCACCCACCGCAACGTCTGCAACATCCTGCTCACGGCACCGGGGGACCTCGGCATCCGGCCGGGCTGGCGGGTCGGGCAGATACTCAACGTGGCTTTCGACATGGCGGCGTGGGAGATCCTCGGCTGCCTCAGCCACGGCGCCACCCTCGTCATCCGGGGTCAGGACGTCGCCACCGTCGCCCAGCGCGTCGACGCGCTGATCGCCACCCCGACCATCCTCAGCGGACTCGACCCCGACCGGTGCGAGCAGCTGAAGGTGGTGGCGGTGGCCGGCGAGCCGTGCCCCCGCCCGCTGGCCGACCGGTGGGCCCGCCGCTGCGCCTTCTACAACGCGTGCGGTCCTACCGAGACCACCATCGTGAACACGATGCACCGCCACGACGTGAACGCCGCCCGGCTGACCATCGGCCGCCCGACCCCCAACAACACCGTCTACGTCCTCGACCCGGCCGGTCGGCCCTGCGCCATCGGCGAGGTCGGCGAGATGTGGGCCGGAGGTGACTGCGTCTCCGCCGGTTACCTGGGCAATCCCGCGTTGAACGCCGAACGCTACGCCCCCGACCCGTTCCTCGGCGGCGGACGACTGATGTTCCGTACCCGGGATCTCGGCCGCTGGACCCTGGACGGCCAACTGGAACACCTCGGTCGAACCGACGACCAGGTGAAGATCCGGGGATTCCGGGTCGAACTCGACTCCGTCTCGGCCGTTCTCGAGTCCATGCCCGGCTGCCGGCGGGCGGCCACCTTCAAGCTCGACGACCGCAGCCTCGTGTCGTTCGTCGCCCCCCGCCACATCGATCCCGAGACGGCGAAGCAGGCCGTCGCGTCCGCGTTGCCCTACTACTGCGTCCCGACGGCCATCTATCCGATGGCGGCACTACCCGAAACGAGCCGCGGAAAGATCGACAAGGCGGCGCTGCTGCGCCTCGCCACCTCCGAGCAGTGGGAGCAGGCGGCATGAGCGTCACCAGCCCAGTTGACACCCCGGCCACTCCCGCCGTCGGTGCCGTCCCCCACGCTCCTGACCGGCTTCGCGTCGTCCAGGTCACCCTGCCCCCGCCGACGTCGCTACCCCGACGCATCCTCAAACATCCCCGCCTGATGCACCACCACCGCCTCGTCGCCCTCGTCCTCACGGCGAACCTGGCGCTGCTCGGACACGCCCTCACCCACGGCCGCTGGTGGTCGACCGACCACACCAACCTCGAGGCCATCTCCAGCGCCGTCCTGGCCAACTTCGCCCTCGCCATCCTCATCCGTCAGCAGTACGTCATCAACCTGCTGTTCTGGCTCGCCACCCGGGCCCCCACCCGGTGGCCGCTGAGAATCCGCTGGGCCCTGGCGAAGGTGTACCACTTCGGAGGGCTGCACGTCGGCGGCGCGCTCGCCGGAACGCTGTGGTTCCTGTTCTTCGTCGCCTCCGCCACCACCGCCGCGCACCGGGGCGAACCCGTGCCCGTCAACCTCCTCGTGGTCTCCTACCTCCTGCTCGCGCTCCTGGGCGTCATCGTCACCACGGCACGACCGGCTTACCGGGCCCGACACCACGACCGGTTCGAACGGGTGCACCGCTTCGGCGGATGGACCGCGCTGGCCCTGTTCTGGACCCAGACGGTGCTCTACCTCCGGGCCGACCACGACCGGAGCCTGCTGACCGCACCGCAGATCTGGGTCCTCGCCCTGCTCACCGTCAGCGTCGCCCTGCCCTGGCTGCGCCTGCGCAGGGTGCCGGTGGAGATCATCCGACCCTCCAGCCACGTGGCGCTGGCCCGATTCGACCACGGCGCGACACCGTTCCCCGGATCCTCCACCGCGATCAGCCGCCGTCCACTCTGGGAGTGGCACTCCTTCGCCAATGTGCCCACCCCCGGCGAGACCGGCTTCCGGCTCACCATCTCCCGGGCCGGCGACTGGACCGGATCGTTCATCGACGACGCCCCCTCCCACGTCTGGGTGAAGGGCATCACCACCGCGGGGGTGGCCAACATCGAAACCCTCTTCACGAAGGTCGTCTACGTCGCCACCGGCAGCGGCATCGGCCCCGTGCTCCCACACCTCCTGGCCCGGAAGGTGCCCTCCCGGCTGGTCTGGGCCACCCGCAGCCCGAGGGTCACCTACGGCGAGGCGCTCATCGACGAGATCCTCGCCGACCAGCCCGACGCGATCGTCTGGGACACCGCCGAACACGGCAAGCCCGACATGATCCAACTCGCGTACGAAGCGTACGAGGCGTTTCGCGCCGAGGCGGTCATCTGCATCTCGAACAAGAAGCTGACCTGGCAGGTCGTCCACGGCCTGGAACGCCGGGGCATCCCGGCGTACGGCGCCATCTGGGATTCCTGAGCGGAAGGAACAGCCACATGAACCACATCAAGATCGAACAACGCCACCGGGTGGTGACCGTGCGGCTGCACCGGCCGGAGGTACTGAACGCCCTCAACACCGACCTGATGACGGAACTGGTCGACACGCTGCGCCCCCTCGATCGTGATCCCGACGTAGGCTGCTTCGTCATCACCGGCTCCGACCGGGCCTTCGCCGCCGGCGCGGACATCCGTGAGATGGCACCCAAGTCGTCGCTGGAGATGTTCACCGAGGACTTCTTCGCCGGCTGGGACGCCTTCGCCGCACTCCGTACCCCGAAGATCGCCGCAGTGGCCGGTCACGCGCTCGGCGGCGGTTGCGAACTGGCGATGATGTGTGACCTCATCTTCGCCGCCGACAACGCCCGGTTCGGCCAGCCGGAGATCACGCTCGGCGTCATCCCGGGTATCGGCGGAACCCAGCGACTGACGAGACTGGTCGGCAAGGCCAAGGCGATGGACATGATCCTCACCGGCCGGCTGATGGACGCCGATGAGGCGGAACGGGCCGGCCTGGTCGCCCGGGTGTTCCCCACCGACCGGTTGCTGCCCGAGACCACGGCAGTTGCCGAGACCATCGCCGCGCACAGCAAGCCGGCGGCGATGACGGCCCGCGAGGCGGTCGACCGGGCACTGGAGGTCAGCCTCCGGGAGGGGCTGCTCTTCGAACGACGAGCGTTCCACGCCCTGTTCGCCACCGAGGACCAGGCCGAGGGCATGCGCGCGTTCCTGGAGAAGCGGCCCGCCCGCTTCCGCGGCCGGTAGAGCGGGCCACCCCAGGCCAGGCGGGCCAGGATCGGATGGAGCGCGCCACTGGCCAGGCCGGCAGCAGCGCACAACGGGCTAGGTAGAGAAGCCAGAACGGCAGGCTGTCACCTCAGCTGATCGGAGTGACCCACTGCGGCCGGGACACCTCGCTCCTCGGCATCCTGCCGAGGGGTGCGGAAGCCGCTGTGGCGCACCGTGACGGTCAGCGGTGCGCCGCGGGTGACGCCGGCGGCGTTGGTCAGCTCCGCGACGTACGTGTGGGTGCCCGCCCGGCCGGCGAGCACCGTGGCCGCGTGCTGGGCGTTCGGGGTGCCCGGGCTCAGCTGCTGCGTGTCGACGAGCACCCCGTCCTCGAACAGCCGGTACTGGCCGGCGTTGGTGCCCCACCACATGTTCATCCTTACCGTGTAGTCGCCGTCACCGTCCCAGTTGTCGCTGCTGAGTTGCGGTGTGCCCGGGTTGGCGTCGGTGACGGTGACCGTCGCCTGCCTCGTGTCCGTGACGCCGGCCTGGTTGCGCAGCTCGCCGGTGTACACGTAGGTGCCGTTGGGTCGGCCGGTGATCGACACGGTGGCCTTCTGGGCGGCGGGGGTGGCGGCGGTGAGGTCGCGGCGGGCGATCTCGGCGCCGTTCTCGTAGAGCACGAAGACGCTCGCGTTCACGCCCCACCACAGGTTCATGACGATGTCGAACGACCCGTCGTGCAGCCCGTCGCCCCAGCCGCTGGTGCTCGACAGCACGCCCCGCCCCGGCACCCGCGTCGCACCGTCCTGGGGCAGCTGTGGCGCTGCCCGAGAGACCGTGACGGCGTAGCGTGCGGTGGCCGTGCCGTCCTCGGAGCTGACCTCGACGGCCACCTCGGTGTCGCCCACCGACAGCAGTACCGCCGCCGACGCGCTCCCGCTGGGTACGGGCTTGCCTGCGACCGTGACGGTGGAGCGCGGATTGGTGGCGGTCGGCGTGACGGTGACGGTCCGCGTCTCGTAGGGCAACGCGAGGTGGTACCGGAGCTGATCCGGGTCGAAGGCCGGCTCGACGGTGCCCGCGCTGGTGGCCAGCGCCGAAAGGCTGGCGTCCGCGGCGAGCGGATGCCGCCTCACCTCCAGGGGGTACGTCGCCTCGGTGCCGTCCTCGGCCACCACGACCACCGGTACGACCTTGCCGGTCGGTCCGAGCGCGACGGTGTGGGTGGCCTGCGGGCCGGGCGCCGGCTGACCGTCGATCGCCACGGAACGGGTGAACGGGCTGCGTGCTACCGCGGTCACCTCGATCTCGGCCACGCGCGCCGGGACCTCGAGCAGGTAACCGCCGCCAGGTTTCGCCTCCGGCTGCCCGTGGTCGGTGTTCAGGGTGGCCAGGCCGGCGTCGTCGGGCCGCAGGGCGACGCCCTGGGCAACCCGGACGTCGTCCAGGTGCACGCTGCCGTAGTTGGAGCTGTCGGCGTAGTAGTCGATCTGCGCGACGCCGTCCATCGAGTTACGGAACGCGGCGTCGTCCAGCAGCCGCCGACCGTCCAGGTACAGGTCGAACCGCTGGTTCACCGTGTCGACGACCGTGGCGACGTGATACCAGCGGCCCAGGTCGTACGCGCCCAGCGTGCGGGTCGCCGTGCCGGAGTAGGCGACGATGGTGTTCTTCGTGAAAGCGACGCTGATCGCGGTCTGGCCGCCGTTGCCGCGGATGTACGGCACACCCCACCAGTGGTTTCCGGAGGCATACGGCTGGTCGATCATGACGCGTGCCTCGACGGTGACGATGCCCGCCAGCGGTGGGTCGAACGTTCGGGCGACGCTCGTACGGCCGCTGTTGGTGGTGCGGGTGAGCCTCGCGCTCTTGTCCGCCGCCGACGGGTTCTCGACCACCTCGGCCCGCCCGCCCGCGGCGCTGACCGCCAGTCCCCCGCCGGCGGTGAGCGGTCCGGTGGTCAGGTCGTCGAAGTCGTGGACGGCCGGGTAGTCCGGCGTCGGACGGGTCAGCAGCAGCGCGCCGACCTCAGTGGTGGTCGCTGGCGTGACCTCGACGTCGGACCGGGCCGCCGTGGCGTAGCCACCCGCACCGGCCCGAACGGTGTAGCCGGATCCGATCGGCACCGCCTCGACCCGGAACTCGCCGTCGGGGCCGCTCGTCGCCGTACCCAGGCTCTGCTCGCCGTCGACGACGGTGACCACCGCGTCGGCCAGCGGCTGCGCGGCCTGGTCGAGCACCCGGCCGGCGATCGCGCCGACGACGCTGGTGGAGATCATCGGGATCGCCACGGTGGTGGTGTTGCCGGGCCGCACGTCGACGGTCACGGTCGCGGTGGTGTACCCGCCGCGGGTCGCGGTCACCGTGATCCGGTCAGCGAACGGCACACCCCGCACGGAGAAGCGGCCGTCGGTGCCCGTGGTCGCGGTCGCCGGCGCCCCGGCCACGGTCACCACGGCGCCGGTCACCGGAGCGCCGGCGGGTGTCCGGACGTCGCCGGTCACCGACTCGGTGCTCGCGCCGGGGGCGGTCGCGTACTCGAACGCGCCGCGGTCGGGTGCGCCGTTGTAGAGCGGGTCGCCGGCGTAGTCGCGCCCGCCGTTGTCCGCCACGTGGGTGCCGGTGTTGACCGCCGGTGAGCCGGAGCGCACCCGCAGCCCGTACGCCGACTCGAGGCGCGGGCCGGTCTCGGCGGTGCCGGAGGGGCCCGGGGCCGAATCGACGAACAGTGGGTCGCCGATGATCGCGGTGCTGTCGCCGGGCGGCACGGACAGCATCGCGCCGCCGTAGAGGTTGCCGCGGTACGAGATCGTCGGGCTGGTGGTCAGTGTCGCCCCGGCGCGGGTGGAGTAGAGCAGGTTGTTGTGGATGTCGTAGCCGGCCTGCAGCGAGCTGCCGTAGCCGTAGATGAGGTAGTTGCTGCGGTCGTTGTAGAGGGTGTTGTTGTAGATCTTCGCCCGGGCGGCCCGGTCGGAGTGGAGGTAGATCTGGTACCGGGTGTTGCCGCGGATCACGTTGTTGCGCACCACGACGTCGCCGAACACGAACTGGCACAGCAGCAGGCCATCGCCGTTGCCGTGCAGGTAGTTGTACTGCACGACCTGGCGGGTGGTGCCCTTGTCCGGGTCGATGCCGTTGGAGTCGGCGCCGCCCGCCTTCTGCTGCGTCTCGTGCACCTCGTTGAACTGGATGGTGACGTCGTCGGCGAAGTACGTCTCGATGCCGGAGGTGCCGGCCCGGTGGACCACGTTGTGCTCGATCACCGCGCCGCGCACGTTGGTGACGTACATGCCGTTGCACCCGTACGGCGTGCCCTCCTGGGTGATGAAGTTGTTGCGGATCCGTACGTTGGTGTGCGGGGCGAACTTCGGATCGGTCGCGTTCTGCCGCGTGCCCCAGCCGGTCGGCGTCGCTGTCGTCTGACCCGCCGCGTTCCTGCCGTCCCCGGTGTACTGCTTGACGACGATCCCGGCGAAGGACGTGTCGGCGACCGTCGAGTTCTGGATCAGCACGTCGTTGAGGACCGTCGGGGTGGCGGGTGGTGCGCTGATGTCCGGGACGGTCGTGTCGAACACGATGCCGCCGGTTTTCTTGGAGCCGTCCCAGCCGGTCTGGAAATGGATGCCGGGCGCGTTCCTCTCCACGCTGCCGCCGATCCAGTTGACCTCGCCGGACACGTCGTGCACGTCGACGCCGTCGACCACGAAACCATCCAGCGTCTGGCTGTTGTCGCCGCTGACGTGGATGCCGCGCAGGTCGCGCAGGTTCTCCCCGCTCGTGCCGCTGGCGTTGGACACGTCAAGATGCCGGATCGTCCAGTACTCCTGGTTGAAGAGTCGCACCGCGTCGCCGACGGTGCCGGCACCGTCGATGCGCGGCTTGTCGCCCGACCCGTACCGGTCGATCGTGATCGGCTTGCCGGCGAGGCCCGAGCCCTTGGGCCAGAGCTGGCCCTGCCAGCGGTCCCCGGCACGCAGCAGGATCCGGTCGCCGGGCTGGAACGTCGTCTGGTTGACCCTGGCCAGACTGCGCCAGGCATGCGCCTCGTCCAGCCCCGACGCGGCGTCGTCGCCGGCGCCGCTGACGTAGTACGTCACACCCACAGCCGGTGCCGCCGCAGCCGCCGGTGCTGCGGGATGGGCGGCCAGGGCCGTGGTGAGCAGCAGCAGCGCCCCTGCGGCGGCCAACTGTCGACGTCTGGTTGGTCGAGGGGACGGCATCGGCGAGCTCCTCGGGGTTAGAACCGACCAGCCGGGAAAACGTATTCCACACTGTGCACCGCCACGTCCGGCCCGTCAAGGCTCTCGATGGACAGCGAGATCTGAGTTCACCTGTCGTCTGTCGACGGCGACCATCCGGGCCACCGCCGGCCCCTCCCCGCAGGCGCCGGCCAGACGTCGCAGCCGGGCCTCGTCCAGGCGACACCGAGACCCACCAGGCCCGCGTACCGATCGACCGGTCGACGCTTCGGCCAACCGATCGAGGCACCGGCCGGGCGCCGGCTCGTAGCGTGCGCGTCGTGACGACAGAGACGGCGTTGTTTTTGAATCGGTTCCTGCAAAACCCGCGGCGCGTCGGCGCGGTGGCACCGAGTTCGTCGCGGCTCGCGTGGCGGGCCACGGCGCCGGTGCCGGACACCGGCCATCCGGTGGTGGTCGAGCTCGGGCCGGGCACCGGCGCGTTCACCGAGCTGATCCAGCGCCGGCTCGGCGGTCGAGGGAACCACCTGGCGCTGGAGGTCGACCCGGTGTTCACCGCGCTGCTGGAGCGCCGGTTTCCGCTGGTGGACGTGGTGGCGGCGGCAGCCGACGAGCTGCCGGACGTGCTCGCCACGTACGGGCTGCCACCGGCCGACGTGGTGGTGAGCGGGCTGCCCTGGACGGTGCTGCCCGCCGCGCTGGTGGACCGGACGATGGCGGCGATCGTCGCCGGCATGGCACCGCACGGCGCGTTCACCACGTTCGCGTACCTGCACGCGAGCTGGACCAGCCCCGCCCGGCGGCTGCGGAACCGGCTGACCGGCGTCTTCGAGGAAGTGGTGGCCGGCCGGACGGTGTGGGCGAACCTGCCACCGGCGCTGGTCTACCACGCGCGCCGGCCGCGGCGTCAGTCCGCCGGCTCCCGACGTGGGCGGAACTGCTCGTCGACGAGTCCGAGCCGGTGAGCGAGGATGCCGGCCTGCACCCGGTTTCGGGCACCGAGCTTCTCCAGCAGCGCCACGATGTGCGTCTTCACCGTCGTCACACCGACGTTCAGGTCTCGGGCGATCTCGGCGTTGGAGTGCCCGACGCCGACGAGGCTGAGCACGTCGCGCTCGCGGGCGGTGAGCGCGGCCAGGGCCGCGGCGTCGGGCTGCTCGTTGTCGCCGTCCCGGTCGGCCGCGTGGGATCGCCGGGCCCGGTCGACGACGCGGGCGAGCACGGACGGTGCGAGCAGCGGCTCGCTGCGCGCGGCCCGGCGCACCGCGTCGAGCATCTCGGCCGGCTCACCGTCTTTGACGAGATACCCCACCGCGCCGGCGCTCAGCGCGCCGTAGACACTGTCGTCGTCGGCGAACGTGGTGAGGATGAGCACGTTCGTCAACGGTGCCGCGGCCAGCAGCCGCCTGGTCGCCTCGATGCCGTCGACGCGTGGCATGCGGATGTCCATCAGCACGACGTCCGGGCGCAGCCGCTCGGCCAACCGCACCGCGTTGTGCCCGTCGGCCGCCTCCCCGACCACCTCGATGTCGGGTGCGGTGTCGAGCAGGACCCGGATGCCGGCCCGGACCAGGCCCTGGTCGTCGACGACGAGCGCACGGATCATTGCAACCCCTTTCCCGGCAGGTTCGCCTCGACCCGCCATCCCGACCGGGGCGTCGGGCCGGCGGTCAGCGTGCCATCGAGCACGGCGACCCGCTGCCGCATCCCGTCCAGCCCCTGACCGGATGCCGGAAGCGGTGTCGGTCCCGGCCCCGACGGCGGCGCGTTCTCGACCACCGCCCGCACCGCGCCGGTGCCGGAAACCGTGACGCCGACCGTGGTCTCGGCGCCCGGACCGGTGTGCTTGAGGACGTTGGTCAACGCCTCCTGCACGACCCGAACCACCGTGGTGCGCACCAGCAGGGAGGTGTCGGCCAGCCGCGGGTCGACCTCGGAGGTGACCGGCACGCCCGCCCGGCGCAACCGGTCGACCGCGTCGACGAGTGTCGCCTCCGGGTCGGTCACCAACGCCGACCCCTCGCCGGCGTCAACCGCGTCCGGGTCACGCAGCACCGCCAGCACGCCGCGCAGCTCGTCCAGCGCCTGACGCCCGGTCGTGGCCACGTCGACGAGCGCGGCGCGGGCCACCGCCGGGTCACCGCCGCTGTCCAGCGCGAGCGTGCCGACGCTGGCCCGCAGCGTCATCGCGCCCACGTGGTGCGCGATGATGTCGTGCAGATCCCGGGCGAGTCGGGCCCGCTCGGCCAGCCGCGCCGCATGGGTCTCGACTCTGCGGCGCGCCTCGGCCTCCGCCGCCCGCTCCTCGGCCACTCGCCGGGCCCGCTGCACGCCGGCCAGGTAGCGGCCGGCCACCACGGGCAGGGCCGTCACGCCGAGCAGCGTCGCCAACGGCGCGTCGATGTCGCTGCCGAACGACGCCTGCACCACCAGCGCGGCGTATGTCGCGACCGCACCGGCCAGCGTGACCGGCCAGCGCGCGCGGTGGCCGAGCACGCCGAGCGCGACGAGGAGGAACAGCAGCGCTGCGGCATTGGTGAAGGGCGAGAACCGGGTGGTCGTCACGAGCGCGACCGCCTCGGCGCCGACCGCGACCAGCGGCCACCTGGGTAGCGTACCGAGCAGCAGGCCACTCGCGACGGCCAGGACGATCGCGATGCATCGCTCCGCCGTCCCGATCGGCCAGTCGAACAGCGCGTTCACCACGGCGACCCCGGTACCGACCGTTGCGCACAGCAGCACCGGGCGCCACGTCGGGCGGGCTGGCCGGCGGGCTGTCACGTCCACACCGTGACGATACGAACCACCACCGGTCGACGGGTCTCGTTCGATCGGCCGGCGTGCCTCGATCCACCGGCCGGTCGGCCGCCGCACCGGCCGCGTCCGGGCCCGCTCGATCGAGGCCAGGCACCCTCCGGCCCGCCTACGGTGGAAAAATGGATCTGGGAACCTGGCTGGTGGAGCGGGGGTCGCAGCTGCCACCGCCGGCCGTCTACGCCGCCGGTGCGTTGTTGATCGCGGCCGAGGTCGGGGTGCTTCTCGGCGCGTTCGTGCCGGCCGCGTCGGTCATGCTGGCACTCGGCGCACTGTCGGCCACCGGCACGCTGGACCTGCCGGTGACGACCGCGGTAGCGGTGCTGGCCGCGCTGCTCGGTGACTCGGTCGGCTACTGGGAGGGCCGCATCGCCGGCCCCCGGCTGCGCACCGGTCGATTGGGCCGGCGCATCGGAAGCCGGCGCTGGCGGCGCGCCGAGCACCTGGTGCGGCGCGGCGGGATCGCCGTCACGATCGGCCGGTGCACCGCGTTCGTACGCACGCTCGTGCCGCGGGTGGCCGGTGTCGCTGGCATGCGCTACCGCCGGTTCCTCGTGTACGACGCGGTCGCCGTCACGGTGTGGGCACCCGGCACCATCCTGATCGGCTACGCCGCCGGTACCGTCGGATGACAGCACGGCGCACAGCACCGGCCGACACCACGACGCTGTTCCTGCTCGTCTCTGAACCGCCGCATCCGTAGGCGGACTCGGGCGTTGAAGCGGAGCTGGGAGCCGCGAGGGACACCCCACCTGCTGGGCTGGTTCATCCTGGCCGCCGCCGGTTCACCTGTCAGCTGGCGACGAGCACTTCGCGCAGCTGCTCACGCCACGGTGTGATGACCTGCCCTGATCACCTGGTCGAACTCACTGCGTCGGGCGTCGTAGGCGGGTTTCAGGAACGTCTCCGAGTCGGCTCCGACCGGCAGCCGCAGCGGCGGCGATTCCATCTGGCCGAGCCGCCAGACCACATCGGCGAAGAGTTCGGGGGAGTTGGTTTCCGCCTTGGTGTTCATGCCGCGCACCGCGCCGAGCATGCCGTCGCTGACCAGCGCGTAGTCCTCGATCCGGTGCTCCGGCAGCACCAAGTTGGCACTGTAGGCGGTGGCGAAGCCGCCCGGCTGCAAGATGGTCACCTTGACCCCGAGGTGCCCGGCCTCGGCGGCCAGCGACTCGGCCGCCCCCTCCACCGCCAACTTGCTCGCGGTGTACGCGGCGAGCCCCGGGAAGGGAACCATGCCGGCGACCGAGCTGACGAAGACGGCGTGCCCGCAGTGCTGCGCCCGCCACACCGGCAGGACCGCGCGGGTGAGGCGCCACGGCCCGAAGACGTTGGTGTCGAACTGCGCGGCGAGCTCTGCGTCGGAGACCTCCTCGAAGGTGCCGAACTGTCCGTAGGCCGCGTTGTTGACCAGGATGTCGACGCCACCGAAGGCGTCCACCGCCCGCTCGACGGCTGCCGCGCACTGCTCCGGATCCCTTACGTCCAGAGCGGCGGCCACCACGTTGCCTGGATGCCGCGTCACCAACCCGTCCAGGGTCTCCGGCCGCCGGGCCGTCGCCACCACCTGTTCGCCCTCGGCGGCGAGCCGGGCCGCGAGAGCCTCACCGAGTCCGCTCGAACACCCTGTGACCAACCAACGCTTCGCCATCGCCCCCGGCCCGCCCTGTCCACTGAGTTATCTGGCGGTTGCACACTGCCAGAGGTGGTGCGCGGGGCAAAGAAGCATCGACTGTCGTCAATCTGATTCGTCGGGTACCCGCCACGGCGAGGGCCGGAGCGACCGGGCCGGGGCGGATCGTCGGCGGTCGCGGTGTCGCTGCTGCGGATGTTGGCCGAACGGACCGGCGTGACCGGTGCGCTGTCGACGGCGTTGGGCGGGCGCAACTGGCGGCCGGCACACGAGCGGGGTCGGGTGCTGACCGATCGTGCCCATGAGGGCGAACGACTTCAGGTTCGACACACTGGTCCCACTTCTGTCCACCTTTCGGTTGATGCTGATGCTGGTTCTGATGCTGATGATGAAGTTCCGCAGCGTCACCGAGTCGGACCTACCAGACAAAACGCCACGGCTGGGGCACTCAGGTGAATTCGGCCACGCTGCCGGGCCTGCGGCGTTCACCTCGGCGTAAGCTCCGCAGCGGCCACGCGACCGCCCACCAAAGACGACCAGGGCGTGACCCTCCGTGAGACCGCGACAGCACGTCGATCAAGCCGGGAACGGCTCGAGAGGAAGGACAACGATGACCGATCTCGCCACCCGGACCTGGAACGGCATGACCATCCCCGCCGCCGGCGCCTACGTGCTGGATCAGGCCCACAAGCGGATCGGTTTCGTCGCCCGACACATGATGGTCAGCCCCGTACGCGGTGAGTTCCGCGAGGCGACGGCCCAACTCTACGTCGGCGAGGACCCACTGACCTCCTCGGTGACCGCAACCATCCAGGCGGCGAGCCTCAGCACCAACAACGCCGAACGGGATACCCACCTGGGCAGCCCCGACTTCCTCGACGTGGGGAAGTACCCGACGCTGGAGTACCGCAGCACAGGAATCAAGTGGCAGGAGGCCGACTCCATCTTCTTCTGGGCTCGCTTGCGCAGTCACCGGAGAGGTCGCAGCGCCCTCGACCACGTTCCCCCGCAGCCCTCCGCCTCCGGGCGGTTCGTCCTCACCGGGGAGTTGACGGTCAAGGACATCACCCGGCCGGTCGACCTCCAGGTGGAGTTCGGCGGCGCTCGCCGAGACCCCTTCGGACAGGACATCTTCGGTTTCAACGCCACGGCGGATATCAACCGTGAGGACTACGGCCTGGTCTGGAACGTGGCGCTGGAAAGCGGTGGGTTCCTCGTGGGAACGAGCGTACGGATCGAAATCGCCGGCGAAGCGATCCGCCAGTCCTGACCTCTCTCGGCAGGTCGGTCGGATCGGGTGTCATTCGAGGTCATCCGGCGTGCTGTCGTCGCTTCGGGTCGGGTTCGGTGGGCGGGGGTTGCTGTACTTCGCTGCTGTACTGCTCGTCGACGAGGAACCGCCCGAAGTGGGCTCGCATCCGTAGCCAGTGCTGGCGGTCGTCACAGGGGTGGAGTCGGCCGCTACGCTCCGCCAGAGCCGTCCGCTACCTCCGCGACCTGCAAACCCAACTCGCCCCACACCGGCGACTACCCGCCGTCCGGCACTTCACCGGCCGCGTCGACGCCACTCTCGGCCCACGACGCTGACCGTCACAGCTCTCCCCGGGCCTTACGCGCCACCAACTCCAGCACCGCGATCACCGTGCCGGCACCGACGATCTCACCCCGGGACACCAGCCCGTACGCCTCGTCGAGCGGAATCCAGGCGACCTGCTCAGCCTCGTTCACGTCCACAGGTGCGCCGATGTGCTCAGCCTGCCGGGCCAGGAACAGCATATTCTCGGCGTCCGCAGTGCCGACCCACGGTTGGAAGGACAGCAACGGCTCCACCGCCTGGGGCCGCCAGCCGGTCTCCTCCTCGACCTCCCGCACCGCACACGCCGCCGGCTGCTCCTCACCGTCGACGTAGCCACCGGGCAGCTCCCACACCCACCGGTCGAACACGAACCGATGCCGCCGCAGCAACAAAAGGCGCTCTCGATCGTCGAGTACGGCGACCATGGCCGACCGGGGAGCCCGGATCACGTACTGCTCGAAGCGAACCCCGTCCGGCAACTCCACCTCGGCGATGCTCAACCGCGCTCGGCGGGAGTCGTCCACCACCCGCTCGCCGTGGATGGTCCACCGGGTCAACTCCGTCGCCTGCTTCTCCACCACCCCGCCAGTATCCGCGCCAAACCCCTACAACTGCGCCGCAGGCGACACCCCTGGGCACACCGTCCGGGCCGTCGCCCAGACGAACACCCAACACCGACCCCCGTCGGGGGGATGCGGACGCAACCTGTCGCCTGCTGCCGACCGGTGGCAACCCTCGTCGACGAGCAGGTGCCGGCGCCCATCGCTTCGCGTTCGGGACCGGCCCGCACCGAGGCTCGCGCTGCCTTCCTGCTGCCTGTAGCCCACATCGCGACAACGTTGCGATCTATGAAATATCGGTCCCAGCCCTGTCGAAGGCGAAGACGACTTCCTCGTTGCCAGCTTCATGGCGAGCAAAGGACTACTGAGATGCTTACGCGCAGCGCAAGGCCCGCCTTGGATCCACCTGTCGCTTCTGGTTTGACAGGTCTGCGGGGGTGACCGTCCTGGGTGCGCTGCCCACTTCGCCGACGCCGTGGTCAGCAGCGCGCGGGTTGGAATGGCCAAGCCTGACCGGCGCATCTACGAGGTCGCCGGTGCCGTTCCGGAGCAGTGCCTGTTCGTGGATGACCGGCTGGAGAACGTGGAGGCGGCCAGGTCGCTCGGTATGAGCGGTGTCCACTACTGTCGGCGTACTGGTTGTTGTGCAGAGCCGCGTACGACTGATCTTGCAGAGCAAGCACCGGCCGAACCATTGAGGTTCCGCCTCCGCCGGTCGGGGCAGGGCGGGACTCAGGAAGGGAACACCAGGGCCACGTCGTTGGACGTGATCGGTGAGCTCACATCGCACCTAACTAACCGCATGCGGCCTGTCGGTGCATCCGGCCGGAGCCTGCGCAGGAAACACGCTTGGCGGATCACGGCGGCCGCTGCTAGTTTTCCTGAGGCCGTGCGAGAGACCGAGGAGGTGGTACCCGTGAATGTTCCGACATGGGTGCTCCCCTCTGGGGTCACGGTCGGGCGATAGGTCGTCCGGGAGCGCCGTTCGCGAGCACTCCCGAAAGGCACGACCATGCGATTCACTACTGAGCAGCGCCTCGATGACGGCGTCCTCGAACGCGAATTCACCCTCGGCGAGATCCCCGGCATCCTGTGGACGCCCGTATCCGCATCCGCACCGGTCCCGCTGATCCTGCTCGGCCACCCCCCGCTCGGACTGCGCAGGATGTACCCCCGTCTGGTGGCTCGGGCTCAGCACGCCGCGGCGGAGGGCTTCGCCGCGGCCACCATCGAGCTCCCCGGCAGCGGTCACCGGCCCCGTTCGGCCGCCGCCGAGCAGGCCCGCGCCGACCTGCGCCGGGCCATGGAGGCCGGCGAGCCGGTCACCGACGAGATCATCGACGCCCTCATCCTCCCGCTCCTCGACAAGGCGGTCCCGGAATCGCAGGCCGCCCTGGACGCCCTCCTGTCGCTGCCCGAGATCGGCGGCCCGGTCGGGTACTCGGGGGGACTGATCTCCGTCGGCATCCGGCTTGCGGTGGTCGAGCCCCGCATCGTGGCCGCCGGCTTCTTCGCCGGGAGTTTCGTGCCTCGCACCATGTTCGAGGAGGCCCGACAGGTCACGATTCCGCTGCATGTCCTGCTGCAGTGGGATGACGAAGGAAACGACCGGCAGGCGGCCCTGGACCTGTTCGACGCCTTCGGTTCCAAGGAGAAAACGCTGCACGCCAACATGGGCGGACACACCGGAGTCCCGCAGTTCGCAGGGGAGGACGCAGCCAGGTTCTTCGCCCGGCATCTGCGCTAGCCGCCGGCCGGGGCCCCGCCGCCAGGACAGCAGCAAGCGGTAGGCGGCACCGGCCGGCACGCCGCTCGTCGAGGCTCGGCACCGGCCCTCCTCGATGGCGGTGGCCAGCAGATGCACAACCGCCCCGACCGCGGCGGTACCGGCCATCGGCGGTACCGGCCGGTTGGGGCGGAGTTCTACTCTTGGCGACCGGCTTGACCTCTGCAAGATCAGCCGTACCTACTTCTGTATTCCAAGGAGTACCCCGACAACTACCAAACGGTGGCCGATCTCGCCGCGGCTCTGACATAGTGGCGGCTGGTTGCCTCCGCTTCCCGCTCCGACCCCGCAGCCGATCGTCGCCATCCCCGGTGATGCGCACAAGTTCCGCCCCAAGATGACCTCGTCCTCCGCTTTGAGCGAAGTGTGTAGCCGGGTCATCGTGAGTCGGCGAAGAAGGTTTGGAGGTGGCGATTGACCGGGTCTGGGCAGTCCAGCTGGGGGGCGTGGCCGCAGCCGTCCAGGATCACGAGCTGCTCGTTGGGGAGCAGTTCGGCGAAGCGGTGGGCGCGCTCGACAGGCTGGATGGTGTCCTGCTTCCCCCATAACACCAGGGTTGGGGTCTTGGTGGCAGGGAGCGCGTTTTCGGTCTGCGCCCAGTCCAGACGGCGTTCCAGCAGGTAGGTGGCCCGGATGTCATCGGCGCCCACCACTCGTCAAGTAGCTGCTCGGTGACGCGCCCCTTGTTGACCATCATACCCTCGGCCAGACTGCGAACGGTGGACTTGCCGGTGGACAGCTTGACGGCCAGCTCGCCAATGACGGGGATCTTCAGGGGTTCCCACGTCAAGGTGCCCGGCAGGTCCAGTCCGGTGGCATCCAGCAGGGCCAGCTTGGTGACGCGATCGGGGTGGCGCTGGGCGAAGGCCAGGGCCCAGCCACCGCTCCAGGAGTTGCCCGCCACGGCGGCCTGCCGCACGCCGAGGCCGTCCATGAAGGCTCCCACGGCAGAGACCATGGCATCCAGGTCGAAGGCGAAGCCGGAGTCCTACAGCTGGGTATAGCCCTGGCCGGGCAGGTCGACCACGTACACGGTGTGGTCGCGGGCCAGCACGTCGAGCTGATCCTTCCAGCCGATGACCGAGGTGCCGCCGGGTGAGAGCAGGATCACCGGCGTGCCGGCTCCGGCCTGGACGTAGTGGAAGCGGGCGATCGGGGTGTCGGCGTAGCGTGAGCCGACCTGGGCCAGGTACGGCGAGCGGAAGGCGCGGCCGTCCTCGGCCGGCTGCCAGCCGTACGCGCCGAACAGCATCGCGGCCACCAGCAGCGTAATCGCGGCCGCCAACCAGCGGGGCCAGCGCCGCTTGCGCACCGGCTGGGCGGTGGTGCTCGGAGGTGTGTTGTCGGCAAGGGGAACCATGGTGATCCTTTGGTGCGGTTGGGGAGGGGCTCATGAGTATGGATGGGCTGGCGCTGAGAACCGCGACAGACACGGCGGGTGATCCGGCTTACAGCGCCTGGGGGCACAGCGGCACCGTCGCACTCGACGATCCAGTTAATGAGTCGCTCCGCGGCCACCACGCGCACCCGGCTCGGTCGGCGCCGGTCGTGATCGTGGTAGTAGCCATGCAGGGATGAGGGCGAGCAGAGCGAAGCCGACTGTCCACCAGAAGGTTTCGCCGAAGGCGCCTTCCAGCACGGCGGGGGTGCTGTTGCCCTGGGTGACCCGTTGGAGGACGACGGCCAGGACGGCTGTGCCGAGCGAGCCGCCGACGCGCTGGACGACATTGGTCAGGCCGGTCGCGCCGGGGATCTGGTCGCGGCGCAGTCCTTGGTAGGCGCCGGCCATCATTGCCACGCCCGCGATGCCCAGTCCCATGCCGCGGATCAGCAGGGTGATGATCTGGATGAGGTCGCCAGTGCCGGACAGGGTGAACGGGATCGTCGCCGCGACGGTGACGGCCAGCCCGACCAGGACCAGGGGGCGCGCCCCGATGCGGTCGTTGAGCCGCCCGGCGACCAGCAGCGACAGGGCGGTGCCGATCCCCTGAGGGGCGAGCATGAGCCCGGTCGCGACGGTCGTCAGGCCGTGGACCTGCTGGTAGTACAGCGGCAGCAGGAACATCGGCCCGAAGATCGAGGCTCCGGACAGGAACGTCAGGGTGGTCACGAGCGTGTACGAGCGGTGGCGGAAGAGCCGGAGATCGAGGAGGGGGGCGGTCCTGGTCCGCAGGGCGTGCCAGGCGAACGACGCGACCAGTCCCACTCCGGCCATCAGGCTGATGACCGACACGGTGCTGCCGAAGCCCTTGCCTCCGGCACCGCCGATCTGCGCGAGGCCGTACACCAGGGCGGCCAGGCCGGGTGACAGCAGGACGAGGCCCAGGACGTCCAGCGGCGGTCGGCCCTGCGGCGGGCCAGAGGGCATCGCGCGCCGGGCGAGCAGCAAGGCCAGGCCGACCAACGGCACGTTGACGAAGAACACCCAGCGCCAGCCCGCGCCGTCGATGAGCACGCCGCCCAGGACCGGGCCGATGATCGGTGCGAGCTGGCCCGGGATCGCTACCAGCGCCATGACCCGCCCGAACCGCGACGGTCCGGCGGCCTGAGCCAGGATCGTCTGGGCCAGCGGCAGGATCATGCCGCCCGCCAGCCCCTGCAGCACCCGGAAGATGATCAGACTCTCGATCGACCAGGCCAGGCCGCACAGCACCGACGCGGCGAGGAAGAGCGACAGCGCCGTCAACCACATCGTCTTCGCGCCGAACCGCTGCACCGACCAGCCAGTGAGCGGGATCGCCATCGCCATGGCCAGCAGGTAGGCCGTCGCCACCCACTGCACCGTCGCCAGGGGCGCGTCGAAGTGCCGCCCGAGGCCGTCGATGGCGACGCTGAGGATCGTGGTGTTCAGCAACGAGGCCAGCGCGCCCACCACCACGATGCCGGCGAGCTTGAGCAGGGCTGAATTCAGGCGTTCGGGCGCGGCCACCGCAGTCATGGCCGCTGCTCCGGGCGCCGCGCGTACGTCGGGGCGTGCTCGGGGCGAGGACCGAACGCGAGCAGCTTCGAGGGGATCTTCTTGAACGGTGGGAGGTACCTGGCCAGGAAGACCAGCGGGCGCGGCGGTCTGGCGCCCTTGCCCGAGAAGGCGGGCACGAACATCACGCGGTGCAGCACCTGCTGATAGCGCTGAACGAGCACAGTCGGCCACCAACGGCGCTTTTGCACCTCGGCCAGATCGGCGGTGGAGAGGCTCCCAGCGCGCAACGGCTCGATCAGGATCGTGGCCGCGGCGACCGCATCCTGGATGGCCAGGTTGATACCCATGCCGCCGGCTGGTGACATGGCGTGAGCGGCGTCGCCGATGAGCAGCACACCCTCGGCGTACCAGCGCTCCAGCCGGTTGAGCTTCACATCGAGCAGGTGCAGCTCGTCCATGCTCCGAAGGTGGTCCACCCGGTCGGCGAACTGCGGCAGCAGCCCGGCGATCCGCTCGCGGAAGCGTTCCACTCCCTCGGCCCGAAGCTGCGGGTCGGCGCCCTTCCTGGTGAAATAGGCGATCTGGTAGTAGTCCTCCCGGGTGAAGCTGAGCGCGATCTGATCACCTTTGAACTGCCCGTTGAGCCGCGCGATCTCGCCGCGCTCCTCGGGATGGCGGGGCAGCCGGAACCACCAGGTGTCGAAGGGCACCGGGAACTCGCGGGCCGCCAGTCCCAGCTCATGGCGGATGGTCGAGTGCCGCCCGTCGCAGGCCACCGTCAAGTCGGCACGGAGCTCCAGATCGCCGCAGCGTACGCCGACGACCTTGCCGCCCTCCCTGAGCAGCCCGGTCACCGCCGTGTTCATCAGCAGGGTGAAGGCCGGCTCGCGTGCGGCTTCCTCGGCCAGGAAGTTCAGCAGATCCCACTGGGGCATCATCGCGACGTAGTTGTACGGCGCTGGCAGTCCGGCGATGTCGCTCAGTGTGATCCTGCTCCCGTCAGGCAGCGGGGCCTCAAGTTCGCCGAGGCGGCTCTGCGGCAGCTTGCGGAACTTCGCGCCCAGCCCGAGCTCGTCCATCAGCCGGATCGTCGAGGCGTGCACAGTGTCGCCGCGAAAGTCGCGCAGGAAGTCGCCGTGCTTCTCCAGCACAGTCACCTGGATGCCGCCTCTGGCCAGCAGGAGCCCCAACATCATTCCGGCCGGACCGCCGCCGACGATGACAACGTTCATCGGATGCTTTCCTTTCTGAGTCCGACGGCGAGTAGCCGCATTAAGGCCCGGCGAGCCGGACCGACGCGCCGCATCAGCGTGGCCATTCTGGGCACGTTCGCGACCTCTCCTCGCAGCGCGGGCTCGACCAGCCGCCGCTGCATCAGGAGCTGGAGCCGCTGCATTACCGCGACGGGCAGCTCGCGCCTTTTCTGTACGGCACGCAGCAGGTGCTCCGGCACCGGTCCGCCGCTCTTGAGCGCGTCGGAGAGGATGTTGGCGGCTGCGACCGCGTCCTGCACGGCGTAGTTGACGCCCACACCGCCCATCGGGGACATCGCATGAGCGGCGTCGCCGATCAGCAGCAGGCCTTTGCCGTACCACCTGATGGCCCTGTTGACCTGCACGTCGAGGAAGCTCACGTCCTCCTCGAAGGAACGCAGCAGCGCCACGCGATCGGTGAGCTCCGGTACGGCCCGCGCCACGCCGTCACGGAAGGCCTCGATGCCGTCGGCGATCAGCTTCTCGCGCCGGTTCTTGTCGAAGACGTAGGCGAGCTGGATGTATGTGCGCCGGTCGAATCCGACGATCCACTTGTAGGGCGCGACCCGGTAGTAAAACTCCTCCACGTCCGGGTCACGCCGGGGTAGACGGAACCAGGCCACGTCGAAGGGCGCGCCGATGGTGCGCACGGGCAGTCCGGCCTTGGCCCTCAGCAGGGAGTCGCGGCCGTCGCAGGCCACCGTGAGGTCGGCGCGCAGTTCGTGCTCACCGTCCGGGTCGCGGTAGCGCACGCCGCCCTCCGGCAGCAGATCGACCACTTGGGAGCGCATGTTCAGCGTGAAACTCGGGTACCGCTGGGCCTCCTCGGCGATGAGGTTGAGGAAGTCCCACTGCGGCGCGATAGCGACGAACGGGTAGCGCAGCCCCAGCTCGGTCAACGAGCCGACCTGCAGGTCCTTGCCGAAGCCGACGTTCTGGAACTTCCCGTAGGGGATCTTGTGGAAGCGGTCGTGCAGGCCGAGCTGGTCAAGAAGCTCCATGGTCGCCGGGTGAATGGTGTCGCCGCGGAAGTCGCGCAGGAAGTCCTCATGCTTTTCCAGCACGGTCACCTCGACACCCTTGCGGGCCAACAGCAGGCCGAGCATCAGCCCTGCCGGGCCGCCGCCCGAGATCGCCACGCTCATCTCGGGACCTCCTGGATGTGCTCGGGGCGGAAGCCGAAGGCGAGGAAACGTCCGGCCAGATAGCGGGGGATGGCCGTGCGCTGGATCAGGAAACGGGCCAGGGCGGGCAGCTGGCCGTCCTTGCGCTTGTCGTCGAACGCCTGGCGCTGCAGGATCCCCTGCACCCGCTGAGTGAGCACGGCGGGCCATTCCCGGCGACGCTCGACCGCGGCCAGATCACTGTCGTCGAGGGTGCCGTCCAGCAGCGGGCGGGTCAGGATGTTGGCGGCGGCGATGGCGTCCTGGACGGCCAGGTTGATGCCCACCCCGCCGACCGGTGACATGGCGTGCGCGGCGTCGCCGATGCACAGCAACCCGGGCTGGTGCCAGGTCTTCAGCCGGTTGACCCGGACCTCCAGGAAACCCATCACTTCGAAGGAGGCCAGCTCGCCGGTGCGGTCGGCGAACATCGGGGCCACCTGCGCCACGTCCCGGCGGAAAGCCTCGATGCCCTTGGCCTTCCAGCCGTCGAAGCCACTCTTGCCGATGAGGTAGCCGCATTGCCAGAACTCGCCACGGTCGATGGCGACCATGCCCCGGCCGCGGGCGAGCTGGAAGACCAGATTCTCCTGGTCACCGGCGTGTCTGGTCATGCGGAACCAGATCACGTCGATGGGCGCGCCGAGCTCGTGAACCTGCATTCCGGCCGCTTGCCGTACCGCAGAATTCCGGCCGTCGGCCCCGACGACCAGATCCGCGTGGAACTCGCGGCCGTCGTCGCAACGGACCCCCACCACCTTGCCGACTCGGCGGATGACGTCGCGTACCGGGGTGCTCATGTGGAGGGTGAAATTCGGGAACCGCTGGGCTTCCTCGGCGAGCAGGTTGAGGAAGTCCCACTGCGGCACGAAGGCGATGTAGGGAAATTTCACCTTCATCCCGGCGAACGCCTCGATGGGCGCCAGCCCGCCGCCCAGCGGCACGTTGAGTGTAGTGACCTTGCGATGCCGGAGTTGATGGAAGCGCTCCGCCAAACCCAGCTCGTCCAGCGCTTCCAGGGTGGAGGGATGCACAGTGTCGCCCCGGAAGTCGCGCAGGAAGTCCTCATGCTTCTCCAGCACGGCCACCTCGACCCCGGCGCGGGCCAGCAGCAGGCCGAGCATCATCCCGGCCGGCCCACCTCCGGCTATCACCACGTTCATGCGCCCTCCTTCGGCTGCGGGAGCAGCGCCTGCGCGGCGGCCCAGGCCCTGGGCATGCCGAACTCGGCCACACCACGGAGCAGGTCGCGCAGGGTCTCGTCGGTGGCCCCGGCCGACCTGGCCAGCTCGGCGTGCAGGCGCAGGGACTCGCCGAGCGTCTGGTAGAAGACGTCCACGACCAGGCAGGCGAGCGCGCGCTCGCGGACGCTGAGGTGCGGGCGGGCCCAGCGCTGGGCGAGCTGGTCCTCGGTGAAGGCGGCCAGGCCCGAGTCCACGTCCTCCAGGGCGCGTACGGCTCGCCCAAGCGGCCCGGTCAGCGGTGCGGGTTCGACGGGCTTGTCGTCCTGGGCCTGGGGCAGTCCGAGCTCGGTCAAGCGTTGGAAGGCGGTGACCACGATCGGATAGCCCACGTAGGGCGCCAGGTGCCGGTAGAGCTCCCTGACGGCCCCCGGCTCGACGCCATTGGCCAGAGCCATCTGCACGTGCATCGCCAGGGGCAGGTCCAGATGCGGGTGGCACAGGTCGGCGGTCAGGCAGACGAAGGCCTTCTCGCGCGTCGTCAGGTGGGTCAGGCCCCAGAGGTTGTAGCCCGCGCCGACGGCGAGCTGGGCGAAGACGGGGTCGAGCGCGACGAGGGCGTCGGCGCCGGCGAGCTGGGTCATAGTGTGCTCCGTTCAGGACAGGCCCAGCGCGCGCAGCCGCAGGGCATCGAGGGTGTACTGGGGGACGATCCGGCCGAGCGTGCTCATCAGCCGCGACTTCTTGCCGACCGGGTAGCGGGAGCGGGGCTTGCGCGCGGTCAGGGCGTGCAGGACGGCTCGGGCGACAACGTCGGGGCGGGAGCCCGAGCGCTCCTCCTTGAGGCCCGCGCTCGTCATGGTCCGGTACGCGGCGCCGTAGAGCCGGCGGCCCTCGGGCCCGATCGATTCCAGCCGGGGCACTACCTCGCCTTCGAGCTTGTCGACGGCGTCGCTGTGAATCGAGCCGGGCTCGATGAGCACGGCGTGGATCCCCCAGGGTTTGACCTCCATGCGCAGCGCGTCGTTGAGCGAGCGGATGGCGTGCTTGGAGGAACACAGCGGGCCGCCGAACGGCAGCGTGATCCAGCTGCCCACGGAGCCGACCGTGACCACCCGTCCCCGCGAGGCGCGCAGCATCGGCAGCATCGCCTGCGTCACGGCCACCTGGCCGAAGACGTTGACCTCGTACTGCCAGCGCAGCGCGTCGAGCGGAACGAACTCCAGCGGCCCGGTGACCCCGATGCCGGCGTTGTTCACCAGGGCGTCGAGCCGCCCGAGGCGCTCTGCTGCGGCGGCGATCTGACCGGCGTCGGTGACATCGAGCTTTATCGGGGTGACCGAGCGGCCGAGCGCCTCTCCGTCGGCGTCCTTGCGCACGCCGGCGAAGACGGTGAACCCTTCACGCGCCAGCAGCAGTGCGGTGGCGCGGCCTATTCCGGTGGACGCACCGGTCACCAGGACGGTTTTCGACATGCGGAATCCTTCCGTTCGCGGGGGTCGGGTGGTGTTTCGGAGTCCGGGGTGGCCGGTCAGGCCGTCGGGTTCATCGCTGCGGGTCGCGTGTGCTCCGCGGCCTTCAGTTCGCGGTTCTCGCGGATCAGGAAGTAGATGAGCAGGCCGCTCATGATCAGGTGGCCGCCAGCGGTGTACAGACCGGGAAAGTAGCCGCCCTTGATGATCGGGAAGACGAAGTGCGCGATCCCGTTGAGCAGACCGGCGCCGAGGGCGTACCACCACAGGAAGAAGTTCGCGACGCGGATCTGGTAGAGCGCGCCGGCGCCGGCGAAGAAGTAGAGAGCGCCGAACCCGAAGACGAAGACGAGCAGGAACTCGTTCTCCGGCCAGTCGCGTGGTGAGTTGAACAGTTCGACGATCTCGTGGGGGAAGCCGCCGGTGTACTCCTCGGCCATGTGGATGAGCTGGAAGCCGACCGCGCACAGGTAGACGGCGATCACTTTTCTGGACTTCACTGGGCGGGTGTAGCTGAAGGCGATCCAGCCGCTCCAGCCGAGCACGCTCGCCGCGACGAGCACCATGGCGCCCTGAAGGGGGAGGGTGAGCAGTGCCCAGGTGCAGAAGGCCACGGCCAGGATCGCCATGACGGTTGCCGAGTAGGGTTCAGGTCGTTTGGTCATGGCCCGGACCATATGAAGAGCTCAATGATCGTCGCCTCTGTCACCTGACTGATGTGCCGGAGTACAGCACCAGTCAGGTGACTGCGGCGATCGGTGAGGGTCGCTCGCTAGCGTCTGCAGCATGAAGTTGATCAACGGTCGTGCCGCGCCTCCTCCTCACGTCATGCATCGTCGTCCTCCTTGTCGTGCTGTCTGCGGCCGCTCCGGCCCGTGCGCACGTCGTGGAGGCCGGAGCCGATCTGCGGGTGACGCAGACCTTCGCGGCGGGCGAGGTCACGCTTGTCGTCGCCGGGGTATCACGCGTCCCCGCGCCGCTGCGGGTGAGTGCGCAGGCCCTGCACCCAACGGGGCTGGAGTTGGAGCTGGACCTTCGCTCGCTGACCGATGGGAGCCAGTCAACGGGTTCAGTACGGGTCGGGCAGGATCCCGCCGCTCTTCGGGCCAGCCATCGGTGTGCTGGCCGGCCGGATGTCCCGGACCGTCGTGGGCGGTGCGAGTGCGGCCGCTGCGGTCGCGGTCGTGGTGATGCTGTTGGCGCCGTACCTGCCCGCTGCCCGGCCGGAGGGCGCCGCGCCCATGACCGAGCAAGGGCGGCCGTACGCGCAGGGGAGGTTCTCGACGCTGCCTGCCCGGCCCGCCACGGGTACCGAGTTCACGCTGATCCTGAGGCTCGCGGACGGCGGGACCGGGCGGCCGGTGGACGACCTCGCCGTTCACCACGAGGCTCCGGCGCATCTCGTTGTCAGCAGCGAGGACGGAGCGGTCTTCCGGCACGTGCACCCGTTGCGGACGGCGCCGGGCGTGCTGGCGGTACGGCTGCGCGTACCCCGGCCGGGCCGCTACCTCGCTTACGCCGAGATCGAGCGTCAGGAGTCGGGCGGGCAGCGCGTCTCCGGCGCCTTCGAGGTTTCCGGTGCGGCCGAGCCGGAGTCCCCGCTCGATGAGACTGTCGTCCCCTCGCTCACGCCGATCGCGCCGACCGCCGGGAGCCCGGTGACCATCGAGATCACCCCGGAGGGGCCGATCCAGACCTGGCTCGGCATGCCCGGTCACCTGATCGTCCGGAGCGAGGACGGCGTCCACCTGGCGCACGCGCACGGGACTGCGGCTGGCGGCTCGGTGCTGAGCTTCACGCTCACTCTCCCGGAACCGGGCCGCTACCTGGCGTGGGCCCAGTACGCCACGGGCGGTCGGCTGGTAACCCGCTCCTTCGCCGTGGCGGAGGACCGATGAGGCGCGCGCGGATCCTGGTGGCCACTGCCTGCTCGTGACCAATGGGCTGGTCGTCGTTCACAGCGAGCTGGGCGGGCGGCGGCCCGGAGGGCGTGAAGGTCGCCGGCACGCGGTACACCGTCACCGTGCTGCCTGCCGATCCCGTCGAGGTATGGGTGACCTCGGGCAGGGTAGAAGCGGTCACCCTGGCGGCGGTCATGCCGAGCATGGGCCACGCCCGGCCGCCGGTCGGCACCGTCCAGGCGGATGTCGGCCGCTTCGTCGCCGAGGAGGACATGTTCGCCATGGATGGCGTGTGGGAGCTGTCGATCACGCTCTCCGGCGCGCAGGGTCGGGAGGTGATCACCTTCAGCGCGGTGATCAGTACGTAGTTCCGTCGTGTGACGGAGGCGATCCGGGAGGGAACCAGGCTAGCGTCGACGACGTCTACGGCAGGGTGTGACTCACCCTGGCCAGTTCGGCGCGGGAGGTGACGCCCAGCTTGGGAAACGCCTTGTAGAGGTGGGAGGCAACGGTCCGCGGGCTCAGAAAGAGCTGCGCGCCGATGTCACGGTTGGACGCGCCCGTGACGGCCAGCCGTACCACCTGAAGCTCCTGCGGGGTAAGGGTGGCCAGGCGACCCGCCGCAGGGGAGCGGTCCGGCAGGGAGAACCCGGCGGCGCGCAGCTCGGCGGCCGCGCGGGCCGACCAGGGTGCCGCGCCGATCCGGTCGAAGGCCTCCATGGCGGCCTGGAGCTGCACGCGCGCCTCGGCGCGACCCTTGTGCCGGCGCAGCCACTCCCCATAGACCAGTCGGGTATGTGCCTCTTCGAAGGGCTGACCGCCTTGGGCGTGCAGGAGCAGCGCCCGCTCATACAGTCCGCCGGCCGCGTCCTGCGGGGCCAGCAGCGCTCGGACCCGATGGAGGACGGCGAGCGGTGTGGCCCGGCCGGTGGCCTCTGCCCATTCCGCGTAGGTCCTCAGCCGATCCTGCGCACGTTGTGGATCTCCCACACGTACGGCGGCCTCGATGTAGTCCGGCCAGGAGTACCGCCAGAGGAAGGCGTGCCGTGCGGGACCCGTCATCGCCCGGTCGACCCGGTCCAGCACGGTTTCGTAGCGGCCCAGCCCGAAGTCGAGCATCACCCGCGCGCACTCGGCCCAGCAAGCTCCTGGCATCCAGTGGCGGTGGTTGGCGTCGCGGATCGCTTGCTCCGCCATGACAATGCACTCCTGCTCCGCGCCGGCGACCGCGGACAGCCAAGCGTGTACGCCGGAGAGGTAGCCGCGCCACATCGGCTGACCGATGTCGGCGGCCAGCACCATGCCCTCGGCCGCCGTGGCGCGCGCCGCGGGGTGCCTGCCGTCCAGCAGTTGGGCGATGGCCAGCAGCGTCATCGTCTGAGGCATGCGTCCCAGCCGTCCCTGCGCCCGGCAGTGCTCGACGAGCGCGGCCGCGCCCTTGAGCATGCCGACCTGGTCGGCGCGGGCGAGGGCCTGGAAGAGAACGATTAAGCGCAGATCGGAGGGCATGTGATCGGCCTGGCCCAGCAGGCGGTAGGCGTGCGTGGTCACCGGCTCACCCGCCAGGATCTGGCGGAAGGCGCTGTTGATCGTGCGTACGACGGCGGGCAGCCCCTCGCCCTCCGGGCTGAGTTCCTCGGTACGGCGGGCCAGCGTCACCTGGTCAAGGTGGGTGGCACTGGCCCAGGTGTAGTAGCCGGCCAGGCCGAGCAACGACAGCCTGGTGGATAGATCGTCGGCCACCTCGACCCCCTCGTGCAGCAGACGGACGGCCTCCAGCGGCCGACCGGCCTCGACCTCCAGCTTCGCGCGTACCTGGGCGAGCTCGGCCCGGACGCTCCCCTTCAGCGTCGTGGTCTCGGCCAGGTGTCGCGCCTTGTCCACCAGTTCGCCCGCGCGCAGCCACAGGCCAGCCTCGGCCGCGGCCTCGGCAGCCGCCGTCCACCGGCGGGCGGCTTCGGCAGGGTCGGCGGACAGTTCCGCCGCCCGCGCGTAGGCCGCCGACACCGCCGTCTGCCCGCCGCGCAGCCGGGCGCGCAAGGCCAGGCTCTCCAGTTGCCCGGCCACCTGCTCGTCGGGATGCAGGGTGACGGCAGCCAGGTGCCAGGCTCGCCGGTCGTCATCGACCGCCTCGGCCAGCGCCCGGTGCGCGGCCATCCGGGCGGCGATGTCGCAGGCCAGCAGCACCGCGGTACGCACCAGCGGATGATGGAAGACGACGCCCGCCGCGGACACCCGGACCAGGCCGGCGTGCTCGGCTTCGGCGAGGTCCACCAGGGAGGCGCCGAGCCGGCCGGCGGCCCGTGCCAACACGTCCACCTCGTCGTGGTGATCGAGCGCCGCCACCAGCAAACAGGAGCGGGTGGCCTCCGGAAGCGCCGCGATCCGGTCGCGGAAGCCGAGCAGCACCCGGTCTATCACCGGGTCTGCCGTACCGAGCGAGAAGGACAGCGGGGCGAGGGCACCCTTGCGCTGCGCGGGGGCGAGCATGCGGGGCAGTTCGATCAGGGCGAGCGGGTTGCCCCCAGCCTCGGCGACGAGCTGGTCTCGTACGGCGGGCGGCAGGTCCGCCGAGTGGTCGGCCAGAAGCCTCCGGGCGGCCTCGACCGCCAGCTTTCCCGGCCGAAGTTCCGGTAGCCCCCTGGTGGGAAAGCCTTCTCGCGCGGCGAGCAGGACCATGACGGGCTCGGCATGCAGGCGGCGCGCGGCGAACAGCAGCGCGTCGGCCGACTCGCCGTCCAGCCACTGCGCGTCGTCGACCAGGCAGAGCACGGGCGTCTCGGCCGACAGTTCCGCGAGGAGGCTGAGGGTGGCCAGCCCGACGAGGAAGCGGTCTGCCCGCGTGGCGTCGCCGAGGCCCAGCGCGCCGCGTAACGCCTCCGCCTGCTGCGCCGGCAGCGCCTCCAGGTGATCGAGGACCGGGCGAAGCAGCAGGTGCAAGGCGGCGAACGGCAGGTCGGCCTCGGACTCGACACCGGTCACCCGCAACACTCGCGCCTGCGCTTTCGCGGCGGCGTACTGCAGGAGAGCAGACTTGCCGATGCCCGCCTCGCCACACACGATCAGAGTGCCGGACCGGGTCTCGAACAACTCGTCGATGACGGCCAGTTCCGCCTGACGCCCGTGCAACATCGCACCCCACCTACGGTTTGTCTTCAGGCCGCGAGGGGCGCGACCGTGCCGAGGATCCTGATCATGAGCCACCTCTACGTCTGGAAAGACTCTTCTACGATCGTAGAGATGATTCCTCCGTCTGTAGAGACCCGTGGCAGAGTTGAGATCATGACCACAGACCGGCGCACCCAGTTGTTGGACACCGCGCTCGCGCTCATCGCCGAGCAGGGCCTGCGCGGCCTCACGCACCGCGCCGTTCAGAATGCGGCCGGCCTGCCCCACGGCTCGGTGACCTATTACTTCAAGACCCGTGACCAGCTGGTTCTCGCCGTCGTGGAGCGCATCATCGAGATCGACCGTGAACGGGCCCAGCCGGCGATCTGTGCGGCCCTGCGCGCGCTGGCCGCCGCGCCCGCGCAGCCGGACTATCAGAAGCTCGCCGAGCTGCTGCGCCGCTGGTGGACCGACAGCCACCAACTGCTCCTCGCCCGATACGAGCTCGACCTCGCCGGCGCACGGGACCCCGCCGTCCGCGACGCGATGGCACGGTGCGGCGCCGAGTTTCGCGACCTCGCCGAACTCGTGGCCGTGCAAGCCGGTTCACCCGATCCGGGATTCGACGCCCAGGTCATCACGTCGCTCGTCGACGGCCTCATGTTCGACTTCGTCATCCGCGGACCCCGCTCCGACGCGCATCTGCGGGAAGGCGTCCGGCGTGCCCTCAGCGGACTGCACCCGGGTGACGAACACGATTGACGGGAGACGCTCCAGACCGGCAGGACCGGGCCGTGGTTGCTCACCGCACACCGCCCAGGAACCGGGCGACGCTCGCGCGGGCCTGCCGGCTGGTCGCCCACTCCACCTGCCAGCACGGGTACGGGGCCAACCGCGACCACCACGCCCGACAGCGAGCGCACATGCCGTCGAGCCCTCGCACGTGCACCGCGAGGATCACCCCCTCCGGACTCCCGCTCACCGCGCACCCTCCTGTGGCCAGTGCCCACGATTGATCGAAATCCGGTGCCGGGCACAGCACGGCAGGTCAGCTCCGCAGCCGCAGACCCGCCGCCAGGACCACACCGGCCGATGCCGCCGGGCGAAAGTCAACGCGGTAGCCGACAGATACTCGTCATACGAGACGCGCCGGCTTTTCACGGCCGGCCGGTTGCCCGGGCCGGCGACGTGCCGGCTCACCGGACGTTCCCCGGTCCAGATTCCCTGCGCTGTACCGCCGGCTCATGGCTGCCGTGGGACCGCCGTAGGTGCGCCGCGTGTTCGAGCAGCCGTTGCTGCGCCGCCGCCTGCTCGGCGTCCTGATACCGCTGCCCGGTTCCCGGCGGTGGCGGAGGCTCAGGCCGCCGCAACAGCCACCGCGTCAGCGCGCGCAGCCCAGACCAGATCACCACAGACTCGCTTCCTTGATCGAGCAACAGGAGGCGGCGACGAGGTTCCGTCCGGCTCTATCGGGTGTCAAGCAGGCACAGGCTCGCCGCCGTCAGTGACGGGGACGCTACGAGTGGTCACCGGCCGTGGCGGGGAGAGTCTGTACCCGAGGGAGAGTTACCCGGTCATGCCGATGGCGAGGGCCAATTCTCGGGCGTCCTCGCCGACCGTGCCCGGCCGGTTCGACAGTTCCAGCGCGACAGTGCGGGCGTACGGGTTGTGCCGCACCGTGTCGACGCTCTCCCGCAGTGCCCGGCCGAGCAGGTGCACCGCCGCGACCTCACCCCGGGACAGCATGTGCGCCCGAGCGGCATCGATCAGCGCGGCGGCCCGGCGGGTGTGCGAGGGCAACGCCCGATAGTCGGTGGTGGCGGCCCGCCGCACCGCCTCGCCCGTCCGGCACAGGTCCGTCTCGATGGTGACCGCGTACGCCGCGCACGCCGCCGGCCCGAACATCAGCCACGGATGGACGTAGCCACCGCCGAGCCGGCTCGCGGCCGAGTCGGCGGCGTCCCACGCCCGCCAGGCCCGACCGGCCCGACCGGCCTTGCTGTGCCCCAACGCGATACCGAGCTGCACCTGACCCCACCGCGCCGACTGCTCACCACCCGCCGCCGGGTCGATCAGTCCAACAGCCTCGACCAGCACCTGCTCTGCGGCATCGACCTGGTTCGCACCCCGATAGACGTGCGCGTAGTACCAGGCGGCAACCGCCATCGCGGCCGGGTCATCCGCGTCCTGGGCAGCCGACATCGCACGGTCGGCAGCAAGCCACACCAACTCCGGCAACGGCTGGTGCGCCAGGTACAACTGCACCAGGTGATACACCCGCGCCAACTCGACCAGCGCCTGCCGACGGTTCCCGCCATCGAGCATCCGGGTACTCCGCTGCACATCCGCCAGCAACCCCGGAAGCACCGCTGCTACCGCCGTACGCTCAGTCGTCGACCGATGCCACAACGCCCACGTCTGATCAACCAGATCACGCATCACTACAACCGGCGTCACCACACCCACCGGTACGGAGGCCCGCTGCATCACCGCAGCCACCTTCCCGACCTCGGAATGCCCAGCCGCGGTCACCGACGCCACCGGCAAAGACTGATCACCAGTCAGATCCGCAAGATCGGAAATGTCGAGCACCTCAGCCAGCCGCAGCAGCATCGGCAGGCGAGGCGGCAGAAGCCGGCCATTCTCTAACGCCTTGACCCACTCCGCGCTACGCCCGACCAGTCCTCCAAGAACCGGCCGGGTCTTCCCCGCACGCTCGCGATACATTCGGAGGCGTGCACCAAAGGTCGCAGGATCGCTCATCATCATCTCCCAGGTAGCGATCTGGGTAGCGGACCACCAGTCACCACCCCGGCAGACCACCACAGTCGACGGTACCCGCGCCCACCGCCTCAACGCGCCCCAGCACGACGGCAAAGGCCGCAAGCGCCAGGTGGGAGATTTCGGTCTTCGCCACACCCGGGCCCAGAGCCACCCGCGCCTTCGACAAATCGGTTATGCGCTGGCGCGATCTGAGACTTATCGACCGAAGCCACCGTCCGGTTTCCGCCAGCCGCGGTCTGCGGCGTCTGCCAGAGTTCGTCGCGGCAATCATCACCGGAGGTCAGCGACCGTGCATCGCGTCATCGAGCCCCGGGTGCTCTATTTCGGCACCCCTGTTGTCCTGATCAGCACCTGCAACGAGGACGGCTCGCCGAACCTCGCACCGATGTCGTCGGCGTTCTGGGTCACCCAGTCGAGCATGCTCGGTTTGGACGAGACATCGCAAACAACTCGCAACCTCGCCAAAAGCGGACAATGCGTGCTGAACCTCGCACACCCCGAGCTCGTATCCGCAAGTCGACAGGTTGGCACTGCTGACCGGAAGCCGGAACGTGCCGCCACACAAGCGGGCCAAGGGTTACCGACACGAGGCGGACAAGTTCGCTGCAGCTGGCCTGACCCCGGTTCCATCGGACAAGGTCAGTCCGCCACGTGTCGCGGAATGTCTCATTCAGCTTGAAGCGACGGTGAACCGGATCCACGCCTTCGGCGAGCCGGACTCCGGCGTTGTGGCGGTGGACGTTCAGGTGGTCCAGGTACATGTCGAGGAGAACCTCCTCATGCCTGGCACCAACCGTTATCTCGACCCAGATAAATGGGATCCGCTCATCATGAAGTTCCTTGAGTTCTACGGCGGGGGACACAACCTGCACCCGTCCCGCCTGGCGGAGGGCTGGGGCGCTCCGAGGCGGGACAGCCAGCTGACGGCACCCGATCGATGAGTGCCAGCAAACCCTTTCGCGAAGCGGCCGATGCCGTGGCGGGAAGCCCGGTCCCCGGCTTGCCCGAGCCGCCCTACCACGTGGCGATCCTGAAGGTCACCCGGACCGAGGACGCCGAGGGGTACGCAAGAATGCTGGCTCGCATGCTCAATCTAGCCCCACGCCAGCCGGGCTACCTTGGACGCGAGTCGGCCAGTACCGACGACGGTGACGAACTAACGATCGTCTACTTCAGGGACGACGAAGCGATCCGCGCCTGGCACGATCATGCCGCGCACCTCGTGGCCCAGCACCGCGCGCGCTCCCGCTGGTATGAGAGCTACGAAGTGCATATCGCGCTGGTCGAGAGGTCTTACCGGTGGGCTCGGTACACCGACGGACCACCCGGTCAACGTTCAAAGACGAAGCAATAGCCTGGCCGCAGGCCGCTTCCGCCATCCCGTCGCCGTCGACCCGCCCTCCGGGGAGCGGGCCGCCGCCCGGCCCGCCACGTCAAGGCGACCTTGACGCTCGTTCGGACGCTGGCGGGCCGGGCGGTGGTCTGCTCGGCTCGCCCGGGTCGACGCTGACGGGATGGCTTCCCTCCGCAACCACCCACGGACCGTGACCCGCCGGCACGGCCCGGGCCATCCTTCCTGCCGCTGATGCGGGCCACGTCCCGCCGGCTCTCGATCACACCGGCCAACGTGCCGGTTCCCGGAATCCGCTGAGCGGCCCAGCACGGCCTTCTGCCGTCCACGATGGCCCGGATTCGCTGACCACCACGGGTGGGGCAGCCTGCGGCAACCTGCCGGATGCCGACATTCCAGGCTCCCCACCCGTGCCGGCCTCACTCATCGGCTCGACGAGCGCGAAAGGACATGTCCCATCGGCGGAACGTGGCACCACCACGAATCCGCCCTCCGGCGTCAGCCGCCCTCTCGGCGGTGCCAGGAGACACGACGAACACCACCAGCGGACAGGCGTCCACGGCTGGTGGTGCCTCGTCTCCCGTCCCTGCCACCAGTTGAGGAGGAAGTCCTGTCCACCCCGCTCGACCTGTACCGGCCCGGCGTCGCCGCCGGCCGTGACGCCCAAGCCCTGCACCGCGCCGCCATGCCGGAATTCTCTGGCTGGCTGGAGCACACCGCTCCTGCGGGCGGCTGCGCCCGCCCTATCCGCCTCACCGGCACCCTCGCCGCTGTCGAGCTGGCCACCGGCCGGGTCTCGGGCGAGCAGCACACCGACGAGATGCCCGACCGAACGCTCTACAAGGCGTGCGGCAACCGACGCGAATCGGTGTGCCTGGACTGCGCCTGGGTCTACCAGGGCGACGCCTACCAGGTTGTGCGGTGCGGCCTGACCGGCGGCAAGGGCGTCCCCGCCTCGGTCGGCCAACACCCGGTCGTCTGCGCCACCTTCACCGCCCCGTCCTTCGGCGCGGTCCACTACCGGCATGTTGCCCGCCACACCTGCGCCAGCCGGCGCCGGCAAGGCGTGGCACAAGACCGGACTCGTCTTCACCACCCGCTACGGCACCCCCATCGATCCGCGCAACTTCCAACGCTCCTGGCAGACCAGGTGCGAGAAGGCAGGCGTCAAGCCGATCACCGTCCACGACGCCAGGCGCACCTGCGCCACACTCCTGGCCGACCTCGACTTCCACCCGAGAGTCGCCATGCAGGTGCTGAGGCACGCAAGATTCTCGATAACGACGGAGATCTACACTGAGGTCTCGTCCAAGGCGACCCGCGACGCCTGAAGCGGCTGGACGATTCTCTCAGCCACTGACCGTTGCTGTACTTAGCTGCTGTACGGGCAGCAAAAAGGCCACCCCCGTCAATGGGAAGTGGCCTTTGACCTGCGTGGGCGATACTGGGATCGAACCAGTGACCTCTTCGGTGTGAACGAAGCGCTCTCCCGCTGAGCTAATCGCCCTCAGCGCCGTTGACTCTACCCGATCGGGGGACCGGACCAAAAACCCGGGGTCCGCGCGCCGCCCGCGAGTCGATCAAGGTCCGGTCAGTGCGTCGCCAGGTAGTGCAGCACCTGCGCCACCAGGTCGACGCCGAGGCTGTACTTGAGTGACAACCACACCACGGTGGCCACGAATACGAGGCCGACGGAGCCGAGGGCGAACCGTACCGGCAGTGATCGTGACGCGGCCCACCGCGTCCAGTTGTGCACGTGCCGGCGGGTGAAGGCGAGCAGTCGTCGTGCCCAGTGGAACTCGACGGCCCAGATGGCCAGCCCGGCGATCACGATCAGCCAGCCGGGGCCGGGCAGCGGGATGAGGGCGATGCCGAGGGTGACCACGAGCGCGCCGGCGACGGCGATGAAGATCTTGAGGGCGACCCGGCCGGTGGGGTTGGCGCGGATCAGGTCGAGGGTGATGCGGGCCCGCTGCCGCCAACTGGAGCGGGGACGCTCGGCCAGGGCCGTTGCGGTCGGGCCGGCCGGGCCGCCGGGACGCCGCGGGACGGCTCCGCCTCGGCCGGAGCCGCTCGCCCCGCCGGCCTGACCGGACCCGGCGGGGTCGGCTCGGCGGGCGGCGGCTCGACGGTCGGGTCGCACTGTCCGACCGTCGGATTCGGGTTGTTCCATCGGCACTTCACTCCCCCGCCTTTCGGCTGCTCGGGCCCTGCTTTCGGCGAGCCGGTCGCGGCCGTGACATCCACTGAGGAAGGGTTCGTGACCATTTCAACCCCCAGTGTCGCCCGGGCCCGTCACTTGCGCAGACCACTGGACGTTACCGGAGTAAGTCGACGACTGAACCACCCGACTTCGGACGGGATGACGCACTGGGCAGAGCCGGAATCGTACAAGGACCTTCACGTTCTCGCGGCGTTTCCCACCCCCTTCCCACCACTGGGTGAAGTCAGCGTATGGCGGAGCGTAGCCAGAGGTAGCACCTGAGTATGGGAAAAGCGGGACACGCGCGTTCCGCAGCGGTGCCGGGGGGAGAACGTCCATGAGTGTGATTCGACCAACGACCGTCGAGGTCGAGACGTCGCTAAGGCTCGTCGCGCCTGACGCCACCGCATTGCCGGTGCGTGCCAGTCTGCGTTACGACCCTGCTGACCCGTATGCGGTCCATGTCCTGTTCCACGCCGAATCCGCCGGCGGCGAGGCCGTCAGCTGGTCCTTCGCCCGCGAGTTGCTGGTCACCGGCCTCGACGAGCCGGCCGGCATCGGCGACGTCCGGGTGTGGCCCTGGGCCACCCCGCGCGGCGACTTCGTCGCGCTGGCGCTGTCGTCGCCGGATGGCAACGCCCTGTTCGAGGTGCCGCGCAGCGTTCTGGTGCGCTTCCTGCGGCGGACCTACGTCGTCGTCCCGCGGGGCCGCGAGGCCGAGCACCTTGACGTCGACACCGCGGTAACCCGGCTGCTCGCCGGCCGCTGAACACCGGACCGGAGCCGCGCGGATCTGCCGAGTCCGCGCGGCTCCGGCTGCCCGGCGCCGGGTACGCCTCAGCCGTGCGTCGTGATGCCACCGTCGACGGGGATCACCGCGCCGGTCAGGTACGCGCCGGCCCGCGACGAGAGGTAGATCGCGGTACCGGCCATGTCCTCCGGCCGGCCGATCCGCCCCAGCGGCACCTGCTTCTCGATCGCCGACCGGGAGGCTGGGTCGTCCAGGGCGAAGGCCATCATCTTGCTCTCGAACGGGCCGGGCGCGATCGCGTTGACCGTGATGTGCTCGCCGGCGAGCTGGTGGGCGAGGCTGCGGGTGAGCATGTGCACGGCCGCCTTGGTGGCGGAGTACGCGTACACCTCCATCATCGGTACGCGGAGGCCGTCGACCGAGCCGATGTTGATCACGCGGGCCGGGTCGTCGGCGCTGGCGGCGGCGCGCAGCGCCGGCAGCAGCGCCGTGGTGAGCCGGAAGACGGCCTTGACGTTGACCGCCCAGAGCTTGTCGAACGCGTTCTCCGGGTACGCCTCCAGCGGCGCGCCCCAGGTGGCGCCGGCGTTGTTGACCAGCACGTCGAGCCGGTCAGTGCGCTCCCGCACGGCGGCGGCCAGCCTCTGGGCGCCCGCGTCGTGGCTGAGGTCGGCGGGGATCGCCTCGCAGCGCCCCTCGGCGGAGAGTTCCCGTGCCACCGTCTCGCAGACGTCGGCCTTGCGGGACGAGATGACCACGCGGGCGCCGGCCTGAACGAAGCCCCGGGCGATCATCAGGCCGATGCCCCGTGAACTCCCCGTGACCAGGACCGTCTTGCCCGCGACCGAGAACAGATCCGTCATGCCCATCCCATCACTGGTCGGTGGACCTACCGTTCGGTAACGTAGCCTGGCCCCGAAAACCGGACAACCCCGTGTACGCGACGGGAGTCCCGTCGCCGGGATGCGAGGCCGCCGCCCTGGAGCTACCGTCGCAGGTGATGGTCTCTTCCGGTCAGCTCTCCCCGGCAACCCGTTCCGACCTGTCCGAGATCGACCTGCTCGACCTCGCCGACCTCGCACCCGAGCCCGCCTGGCGCCGACCGATCCTGCTCGGCGCCGACCTGCTCCTCCTGGTCACCGGTGGGCAGGGCAGCGCCGAGCTGGACTTCCGCGGCCTGCCCTGCCGGCCCGGCACGCTGCTGCGGGCCGTCCCGGGCCAGGTGCTGCGGTGCGCCCCCGGCCTCGACGCGACGGTGGTGCGCTGGGGCGACGGGGCGCTGCGCGGGCTCGATGTCGACGCCCTTGCGGCACCCGCCCACCATCAGCTCACCGGCGAGGACGAGGACGCGGTGATCAACGAGGTCAGCCAACTGACGGTCGATGTCCGCCGGCACCGGGACGACCCTGGCGGCCAGGCCCTGCTCCGGCACCAACTCGCCGTGCTGCTGCTGCGCCTGTCGCTGCTGCCGACTCCGCCCGGCGCGGCCAGCGGCGCGCACCGGGTCGAGATGGCCACCTTCCGCCGGCTGTGCCGGGAGATCGAACGTGGCTACCGGCACACCCGCCGGGTGGAGGACTACGCGGCGCAGCTGGGCTGCTCGGTGCGTACCCTCACCCGGGCCTGCCTGGCGGTGACCGGGCGCAGCGCGAAGCAGGTGGTCGACGAGCGGGTCGCGTTGCAGGCCAGCCGGCTGCTCGCCGCCACCGACGAACCGGTGGCCCGGATCGGTCACCGGCTCGGCTTCCCCGAGCCGACCAACTTCGGGCGATTCTTCACCCGCGAGGTCGGGATGAGCCCCGGGGCCTTCCGGGCGGCTTACACGCAACCAGCACCCCGGATCGTCCGGCCGCGTTCCCCGGCCGAGACGACCGGCGGTGCCGGTCGGGCATGATGACGAGTTGACCGCTCCGCCCGACAGCTGGGAGCCGCGCTGATGCCCACGCCCGTCCTGCGCACCGACCGACTGCTGCTGGAGCCGTACCGACCGGACGACGCGGCGGACTCGATCGCCCTCCTGTCCGATCCGGAGGTGGGCCGGTTCATGGGCACCGGCCCGCTCACCCCGGCCGATGCCGCCGGCCTGTTCGGCCGGCTGTTCAGCAAGGTGTACGCGGAGGACCTCTTCGACGTCTGGGCGGTCCGGCGCGACGGCCGGTACGTCGGGCACGCCGAGATCAAGCACACCGACGACGTCGACGGCCAGGAGATCGTGTACGCGCTGGTCAAGCCGGCCTGGGGCGATGGCCTCGGCACCGAGCTGGCCCGCGCCCTGGTCCGGTACGGCTTCGACACCCTCGGGCTGCCCCGGGTGTGGGCGACGGTGGCGGAGCAGAACCACGCTTCGCTCGCGCTGCTGGGCAAACTCGGCTTCACGCCTCAACGCGATCTCATCGAGGACGACGGCACCACCACCCGCGTACTCGCCGTCGACCGTACCTGAGCAGCCATCCGCTGACCGGTCGCCGTCCTCGCCGCGCGGTGCCACCTCCGGACCCCTACGGGAGCTGGCGTCGCGGCACCTTCCACGGAGGACGGGAGCGGGTTTCGGAGTTCCTCGATCCGGGCATGTCCGATCCAGCGAAGGCAGAAAGCAGCGCCGAGCCGGCAGACAGCGACGCCGAGACGGCAGGAAAGACAGGGAAGGCGAAGGGAGCCCGCGATGGGCCTGATGTTCCGCAAGCGCAAGAAGTACGGGCCGATCATCCTGAACTTCACCGAGAACGGCTTCTCCTCGTGGAGCATCAGGATCGGTCGCTGGTCCTGGAACTCCCGAGCCAGGGCGCACCGGGTCGACCTGCCGGGGCCGCTCTCCTGGAAGCAGGACAAGTCCCGGGCGTGAGACCCGAGGCCGAACGGGGCGCCGGTGGTTCACCGGCGCCCCGTTCGGCCTGTCGGCGTGCTGGTCACGCGGTTCGCGCCGGGTCGGCGGCCCGGTGATCAGTGCCCCGTGCGCGCGGTCGGGGCGCTGATCACCACGTCGCCGCCGAGCCGCCCGTCGACCGGGTCGCGACGCACCGCGCCGGAGTGCAGCAGGTCGGTGACCGCCGCGACGGTGTCGGCGGCCCGGTAGGCGGTCGCGGTGGCGGTGTGCCGGCGCAGCTCGGTGACCGTGCGCGGACCGGATCGGGCCAGCTCGGCCAGGAGTTCCCGGCGCAGCGGACCGGGTTCGGGGCGCGGCGAGATGTCGAGCAACGCGCCGGCCGGGTCTGCGGGGTCGCGGTAGCGCACCCCGGCGCCCTCGTCGACGTCCCAGAGCGCGTCCTTGAACGCCTCCAGACTCTTGTCCAGGTTGGTGCCGAAGGCGACCACCCTGGTTGGCGAACCATCCGCGGGGACCAGTTCGACCTCGGCGGCCAAACGGAACCCGGCGGTCGTCAGGGCGGCGCGGAAGGCGACCGGCCGCTCGGCGGTGAGCAGCAGTTCGGCCGGACGACCGGTCGCCGCGGCGGCCAGCAGCGCGGGCGCCGGGTCGGCGCCCTCGGCGACGGTCAGCAGCGGCGCGCCGGCCGCGCCGGCGGCCTTGAGCGCGACCGGGAGCCGGGACGGATCGCCGGGCACCACGTGCACGGCCACGTCGGCCGGCAGGGTGGCCTCGACCGGGCCGAGCCGGGCGGGTAGGTCGGGCCCGCCGCCGGCCAGCACCAGGACGGTCAGCCGACGGCCCCGCAGCCGGTCGGCGAAGTCGGCCACCACCCGCAGGGCCGCCTCCGCGGTGCCGGCGTCCCCGGCGTACGCGAGGGCGAGGGTGGCCCGGCGGGAGCGGTGCAGCGCCCCGGGTAGCCAGTGGTCGAGTTGTCGGACGAGCAGCTCGCGCAGGAGGGCGTCGGTGGACATCCTGCCGTTGTACCGCACCGGCGGTCAGGCCGGGACGGAGATCCCCACCCCGCCGCGGGTCTGACCGCCGTAGCGTTGCCGCTCGCGGTCGATGTCGAGCCGGCCGATCCGGGTGCGGGCGGTCAGCGCGGCGTCGTCGAGCAGGTGGGCGGGGACGATCCAGACGATCTCGAACTCCAGCCCGTCCGGGTCCCGGCCGTAGAGGCTCTTGGTGGTGCCGTGGTCGGCGGTCCCGACCAGGGCGTCGGCGGCGGCCAGTCGCTGCGCGGTGCGGGCCAGCTCGTCCAGGGTGTCCAGCTCCCAGGCGAGGTGGTAGAGGCCGACGGTGGCACGCCCGGCCTGGCTGGGGCCGGCGGCAGCACCGACCTCGAACAGGCCGAGGTCGTGGTCGTTGGTGGAGTCGGGCGCCTGGAGGAAGGCGGCGCCGCGGAACCCGTCGGGGGTCATCGGGACCGGACGGAAGCCCAGGACGTTACGGTAGAACGCGATGCTGCGTGCCAGGTCACCGACGTAGAGGACGGCGTGGTTGAGGCGGTGGATTCCCATGTCCACCAAGGTAGCGCGAATTGATTGAACCCTCAACCATTATCGGTATGATGGCCCTCATGACCCGCTGGCTGAACCCCGACGAGCAGCAGACCTGGCGGTCCTTCCTGACCGCCTCGCGGGCGTTGATGGAGACCCTCGACCGCGAGCTGCAACGCGACGCCGGGATGCCGCACGCCTACTACGAGATTCTGGTCCGGCTCTCCGAGGCCCCGCGACGACGGCTACGGATGAGCGAACTGGCCGAGAGCAGCGGCTCGTCGCGCAGCCGGCTCTCGCACGCCGCCGCCCGACTGGAGGCCGCCGGGTGGATCCGGCGCGAGGAGTGCCCCACCGATCGGCGCGGCCAGATCGCCGTGCTCACCGACGACGGCTTCGCCACCCTCGCCGCCGCCGCGCCCGGCCACGTCGAGGGCGTCCGCCGCCACCTCTTCGACGCGCTCAGCCCCGCCCAGGTCGACCAGCTGCGCCGGATCAGCGAGAACCTGGTCGCCCACCTGACCGGCTCCTGACCAACTTCCTGACCAGCAAGGGCTGTACATACCGTCGCCGGACCAGCACGATGGGGCGTGTCCTCCGGCCTCGGTGAACTGTCCCGCCAGGCGCACCAGCTGGTGTCCGCCGGCGATCTCGCCGGCGCCCAGCGACTGCTCGCCGACGCGCTGGCCGACGCCGACCCCCGCCCCGACCACGCCCCACCCGAGCTGGCCGACGCCGCCGGCCTCCAGGCCCGGGTGCTCGTCGCGCTCGGCGAGCCACACTCCGCACGCGGCTGGGCCGCCTTCGCGTACGCCGCGACCGCCCGGCTACACGGCCGCTCCGACGAACGGACAATCGCCGCGGCGGCCACCCTGGCAGCTGTGCTGCACCGGGTCGGCAGCGACGCCCGCGCCGCCCGGCTCTACTCCGAGGTGATCCTGGAACTGACCGCCCACGACGGCCCCGAGTCGCTGCGGGTGCTCGCCGCCCACGCCGACCTGGCCACCGTGGAGTACGCCCGGGGCCAGTGCGGCCAGGCCCGGGAACGCCTGCAGGACGCCTGGGAGCTGCACCGCGAGGTCTACGGCGACGGACATCCCAGCGGCATCAAGATGCTCGCCCGGCTCGGGGCCATGCAGCGCGACTGCGGCCAGTTCTCCGAGGCGCAGGACAACCTCGCGCTCGCCCGCGACCTGGCCCGCCAGCACCTGGACGCCGAGGATCCGCTCGCCCGGCAGGTGACCACGCTGGCCCGGTCGGCCGCCGACCCGGGCCACGTCTGCGACGACGAGCGCCCACCGGAGGACCCGATGCCGGTGGTGCCCGCCGCGCGTACCGCACCGCCCGACGAGGGGCCGCCCGAGCCACTTACCTGGCCGGTGGACCCGGTTACGGCCGACGAGACGTACCCGCCGACAGTGCCCGGCCAGCGGCTGCCCACCGAGGACGTGACCGACGCGCACCGGTCCGTCCCGCACGTCGACCCGTGGCCGGAGCCTGCCGCCGGGTCGGCGTTCGACCCGCTCCCGCCGACCGGCCCCGGTCCCGCTGGCGGGCACACCGAGGCCGACGGGGTGTACCGGGTGGGTGACCACGACCCGTCCCGGCTGCTGCCGGTCGTCGTGCCCCGGCAGCAGCCGACGTCGCGCAGCCGGGCGCTGCCGCTGGTCGTGGCCGGGGTGGCGGTGGTGCTGCTCGGCACCGTGGCGGTCATCGCCGGAGTCGCCGGTGTCGACGGCGGCGAGCACAACGACCCGCCGCCCTCCCCGCCCGGCAGCACCCGGGGCG
>NZ_SMKN01000140.1 GCF_004348675.1 Micromonospora sp. KC606
CCCTCCCGCCCTGGCTGCACCTGTTCCACCGGGAGGTGCTCGTCGTCCGGGACGCTGACGGCGGCTACCTGGCCGGCGTGGGCGTCAAACGGCACGACGCGCACGGCCACGAACTTGCGGTGGGGACGGTGCCGGCGGCACGCGGCCGGGGACTCGCCCGCCGGCTGGTGGCGCAGGCCGCCCGGCGGGTGCTCGACGAGGGCGCGGTCCCGACCTACCGGCACGACCCGGCCAACGTCGCCTCCGCCCGGGTCGCGGCGGCGGCCGGCTTCCCCGACCCGGGCTGGCGGTCGTTCGGCGTCTATCCCCCGTGACGCGGCGGCACGCCGCCCCGCCCCGGCGGGACGCGGACCGTGGATCCCGGGCCGAATCCACGGTCCGCCGCTTTCCCCAGGCCCGCCGACTGGTCCTGTTGCTGGTGACGCTACGTACAGGACGCTCCTTCGGCAAGAGGCAACCGCCCGATCAGGAGTGTCCGGTAGTCGACTTGACCTGCGGTGGAAGACCCTGCGAGGTGGACTGGCGATGGTGACGCAGCGTGGCTGCCCGGTCGTGAGCGCAGCGGGGGCCTCGTCGGCCCGGACGCCTGCGCCGCCGCAGGGTCGTCCTCAGTCGGCCAGGCCGAGCACCTCGGCCGCCGCTCGGCCGCTGGCGTGGCTCGCGCCGAAGGTGGTGACGAAGGCGCGTACACCAGCCGGCCGCCACCGGCCCGGCCAGCCCATCTCCACCACCGTGACGGGGTACGCCGCCGCCAGCGCCTCGACCAGCGCCGCGCCGCCGGGCAACCGGTGCAGGTGCCGCCCCACCAGCACGATCGGCTGGCCCCCGGCGAGCCGGCCCAGCTCCGCCGGGTCGGTCTCGGCGGCCACCACCCGCAGCTCCGTCACGCCGGCCAGGTGCGGGCCGAGGCCCCACGGCACCCGGCCGCGGGCCCGGGTGGTGGCGGCGTGCAGCCGCACCACCAACGGCCGGACCAGCCCGCTGACGTCCCCCTCGACGCGCACCGCCCGGCGTGCGGCGGCGTAGCCGAGATCGGTGGTGCCGGCCGGCGTGGTGCCGACGGCCCGGGTCCAGGCGGCGAGCGCGGCGGTCCGACCAGCCGCCTCCTCCACCCGGGACCGGTCCAGCCGGCCGTCCTCGATCGCCTTGACGATCTGCGCGGCCACCTGCTCGACCAGCGTGGCGTCCACCTTCGCGCCGACGCAGAGCAGGTCCGCCCCCGCAGCCAGGGCGCGGACCGCCGCCGGTCCCACCCCGCCGGCGGCCAGCGCCGCGGCCTTCATCTCCAGCGCGTCGGTGATCACCGCGCCGGTGAAGCCGTACTCGCGGCGGAGCAGGTCGACCAGGACGGCCCGGCTGAAGGTGGCCGGTCCGTCCCCGGTCAAAGCCGGCACCCGGATGTGCGCCGTCATCACCGCCCGCGCCCCCGACCCGATCGCCGCCGCGAAGGGCGGCAGGTCCCGGTCGCGCAGCACGGCCGGCGGCACGTCCACCGTGGGCAGCTCGTGGTGCGAGTCGGCGACGGTGGCGCCGTGACCGGGGAAGTGTTTCGCGCAGGCGGCCACCCCGACCGACTGAAGACCCTCGACGGCGGCGGCGGAGTGCGCGGCCACCCGGAAGGGGTCGGCGCCGAACGAGCGGGTGCCGATCACCGGGTTCTCGTCCGCGGTGTTGACGTCCACCGTCGGGGCCAGGTCGACGGTGACCCCGAGGCCGGCCAGTTCCGCGCCGATGGCCGCGTAGACCTGCCGGGTCAGCGCGGGATCGTCCACGGCGCCGAGCGCGGCGTTGCCCGGGTACGGGCTGCCGGTGGCGTGCGCCAGCCGGGTGACGTCACCACCCTCCTCGTCGATCGCGACCAGCACGTCGGCGCGGCCGGCGCGCAGCGCCGCGGTGCTCGCCGCCACCTGCGCCGGGTCGTGGACGTTGGTGCCGAAGAGGGTGTGCCCGGCCAGCCCTTCGGCGACCAGGTCGACGGCCCACCCCGGCGGCACCGGCCCCTGGTACGCGGCCAGCAACGTGCCCAGCGCCAGCCGGCGTAGTCCTGGATCCCGTCCCACTGTGGTGTCTTCCTTCCGTGGGCCGGCGGGTCGAGCAGGCCACCCCGGCACGGCGGGGATCAAATCAGGTCACGCCGGCGGAACGTGGCGAACGCGGCCACCGTCACCGCGCCGGTCAGGGCGAGCAGCACGGCCAGCGCCGGCCCTCCGGTGATCGTGTAGCTCCCGCTGCACAGCCCCTCGCCGCCCGGGCAGATCCGTTCGTCGAAGAACTCGACCCGACCGGTGAGCCAGGCCCCCACGTACGTGGAGAGCATCAGCTGCTCCAGCCGCGCCACATCGAGGATCTCGAAGACGATCCGGGCGCCCAGCTCCCACACCACGGCGTACCCGGCGAACACGCCGAGCGCCGCCGAGGTGTGCCGACCCAGAGTGGCGATGCCGAAGCCCAACGCGGAAGCCAGCAGCACCAGCACCATGCCTCGCCCGTACCCGGTGGCCAGCTCCCGCCAGAACACCCCGTCGAGTTGGCCCGGCAGCCCGGCGGTCTGCCCGATCAGCCAGAAGGCGCCGAGGTAGGCCACCGTGGAGAGCGCCGACAGCACCACCACCACCCCGAGCAGGGTGCCCAGCTTCGTGCCGAGCACGGTGAGCCGGCCCGGCCGCCAGAGCAGCAGGTTGACCACCCCGCCGGAGTTCAGGTCGGCGCCGATGTAGGAGGCGCCCACCAGGAAGCCGAACAGCACCAGGAAGGCGATCAGAAGAAGGGTCAGCGGCTCGGCCTGCTGGGCGAAGACGAACACCCCGGGCAGGTAGTCGGCGATCACCGGCAGCCGCTCCTGCAGCACCGGGTCCAGTTCGCTGCAGTCCCTCGGCAGGTAGACGCTCTCGTCCAGCGGCAACTGGCCCGACTTCACCGCCAGGCAGCGTTGGAATTCGGCCTCCATGCCGCTGATCGCCTGCGCGACCTGCGCCTGGGCCGCGGCGAGTTCGCGTGCCGACGGCTGGTGCGACCCCACCACGGTGGTCGCGGCGGTGATGACGAACGCCAGCGCCAGCAGCACCAGCATCAGTTGGGCGAAACGGCGGGCGGCCAGCCGCTCGACCTCGGCACGGACGAGGTTCACGCGTCCACCCCCCGGTCGCCGGCCACATCGAGATCGATCACCGGGTCGTCGGATTCCTCCCCGGGCAGGGCGGACCCGTCGACCTGCCGCGGTAGCGCCGGATGTGGTGTGGTGCCGGTCAGTTCGAGGAAGACGCTCTCCAGGTCCGGGCGGATCGGGGTCAGCTCGCCGACCCAGAGCCCCTGCTCGCCGAGGGTGCGGGTGATCAGCTCCGGCTCCGCCACCCCGCCGACCGCCAGCAGCCCCTCGTGCACGGTGACGGACATCCCGACCCCCCGCAGCAGCTCCGCCGCCCGATCCGGCTCGGCCACGCGTACCCGGCACTCATGCCGGTCGAAGCCGGCCAGCACCTCTCGTACCGGGCCGGCCGCCACCCGCCGGCCGTGCGAGACGATCGTCACGTGGTCGCAGATCAGCTGGATCTCGGCCAGGATGTGACTGGAGATCAGCACGGTCACCCCGGACGCGGCCAGCGACCGCACGAGATCGCGCATCTCCCGGATGCCCGCCGGGTCCAGCCCGTTCGCCGGTTCGTCCAGGATGAGCAGTTCCGGCTCCTTGAGCAGGGCCGAGGCGACCGCGAGTCGCTGCTTCATGCCGAGCGAGTAGCCCTTGACCCGGTCGTCGCCGCGTTCGCGCAGGCCGACCTGCTCCAGCACCTCGTCGACCCGAACAATGGGCACCCCGCCCGCCACGGCCAGCAGCCGCAACGTGCGGCGACCGGTGAAGTTACCGAAGAACTGCGGGCTCTCCACGATCGCGCCGACCCGCCCGGCCACCCGGGCCAGCCGCTCCGGCGCCGGTTCGCCCAGCACGTTCATCCGGCCGCCATCCGGGCCGACCAGGCCCAGCAGGGCGCGCAGGGTGGTCGTCTTGCCGGACCCGTTGGGGCCCAGGAATCCGTGGACCTGCCCGGCCTCGACCAGCATGTCGAAGCCGTTCACCGCGACCCGGTGTCCTCTCCGTACGCTGCGGAACGTCTTGCGCAGACCCTCGATCTCGATGACCGCGCTCATCCGCGACGGTCCTGACAACGATCGGGCATGGGCCGTCCTCCGGGGGTGGTGACCAACGACACGGCGCCTCACCCTACGGCGGCGGCACCGCCCGTGGGGGGCACCGCGCGGGCCGCGTGGTTGGATGGAGCGGTGACTGGTGACCTGATCCCCGGCGCCCCCGCCGCCCCCCTGCCCGTGGACGCGGATCTGGTGGTCAGCCTCGACGGCGTCGGCGTGAAGCGGGCCGGCACCGCGCTGCTGCACGACGTGGACTGGCGGGTCGAGCTCGACGAACGCTGGGTCGTGCTCGGCCCCAACGGCGCCGGCAAGACCACCCTGCTCAACCTGGCCGCCGGCCGGTTGCACCCGACCACCGGCACGGCCCACGTGCTCGGCGAGCGGATCGGCCGCACCGACGTCAACGAGTTGCGGACCCGCATCGGGCTGTCCACCGCGGCCCTGGCCGAGCGGCTCCCCGCCGACGAGAAGGTCAGCGACGCGGTGGTCACCGCCGCGTGGTCGGTGGTGGGCCGCTGGCGGGAGAGCTACGACCGCACCGACGAGGCGCGGGCCCACGCCCTGCTCGGTCAGCTCGGTGTCGGCCACCTCGCCGACCGTGTGTACGGCACTCTCTCCGAGGGGGAGCGCAAGCGGGTGCAGATCGCCCGCGCCCTGATGACCGACCCGGAGTTGCTGCTGCTCGACGAGCCGGCCGCGGGACTCGACCTGGGCGGCCGGGAGGACCTCGTGGCCCGGCTGGCCGAGCTGGCGTACGACCCGGACGCGCCCGCCCTGGTGCTGGTCACCCACCACGTCGAGGAGATCCCGCCCGGTTTCACCCACGCGCTGCTGCTGCGCGAGGGGGGCGTTGTCGCGCAGGGCCTGCTCGCCGACACGCTCAGCGGTGACAACCTCTCCAAGACCTTCGGCCTGCCGCTGGCTGTCGAGCGGCACGGGGAGCGTTACACGGCCCGCGCGGCCTGAGCGGCGGGCGCCTCGATTCGCACGATCCCCCGCGCAAGGCCACTAGACTCGCGGCGACGTGCAGGTCGGGAGCAGGAGGTCATGGTGCGGCGGACCCGGGTTGTCGTGGTGGGCAGCGCGAACATGGACCTCGTCGGCGCCGGACCGACGCTGCCCCGGCCGGGCGAGACCGTGCTCGGCAGCAACTTCGTCATGATGCCCGGTGGCAAGGGCGCCAACCAGGCGGTCGCCGCGGTGCGGGCGGGCGCCTCCTGTGCGTTTCTGGGCGCGATCGGCTCGGACGCCTTCGGGGTCACCCTCCGGGCCCGGATCACATCCGCCGGGGTGGACACCGGCCAGCTCCGGGTGGTGTACGGCGCATCCGGCGTGGCACTGGTCCTGGTGAACGCCGCCGGTGAGAACTCGATCCTGGTGGTCCCGGGCGCGAACGCCGCGTTCCGTGAGCTCACCGAGGGCGAGTTGGACGCCGTACGCCAGGCCGACGTCCTCGTCACGCAGCTGGAGATCCCGGTCGAGACGGTGACCACGGCGGCGGTGGCGGCCCGGGAGGCGGGCACCCGCGTGATCCTCAACGCGGCGCCGGCCCGGCAGGTGCCGGCCGAGCTGCTGACGGCGGTGGACCTGCTGGTGGTCAACGAGACCGAGGCGCAGACACTCACCGGCCGGGGCCGGGAGCAGCCGGGAGCGCTGCTCGACCTGGTGCCCCGCGCGGTGCTCACCCTGGGCGGCCAGGGTGCCTGGTACGTCGACCGGGACGGCGCCGAGGTGCACGTCCCGGCGGTCGAGGTGGACGTGGTGGACTCCACCGCGGCCGGTGACGCGTTCACCGCCGCCCTGGCGGTGGCGTGGGGCGAGGGCCGCCCGGTGCGCGACGCGGTGCGGTGGGCGGCGGCGGCCGGCGCCGCCTGCGTCCGCAAGCTCGGCGCCTCGGTAGCGCTGCCTCACCGGTCGGAGATCGACGCCCTGTACACCCCGGCCGCCGACTGAGCATCAACGGCGGGTCACTCGGCGGGCTCGTCGCTGATCCGCTCGCCCCGGCGGCGCAGCATGCCGAGACCGGGGATGCCGGCGACGGCGAGCCGCAGGTCGCGGGTGACGTCGAGCAGGTCGTGCAGGTCCGGGCCGACCCGGTCCAGGGTGGCCAGGATCGGCAGGATGTCCGACGTCAGGTGCGCCTTGAGCTTCGGCAGCTCGTCCACCAGCCGGATCGCCGCGGTCACCTCCTCCTGGCTGAGTTCCGCCACGAACCGGCTCGCCATCGGCGCTCCCCGGCGCAGCGCCGGCTCGTACGCGGCCAGCAGGTCCGCCGCCGTGGCGGCGGCGCCCTCGGCGGTGGTGACCGTGTCGGCGGCCCGGCCGGCGACGGCGTCCGCCTCGGCGACCAGCGCGGCGGTGGCCCGGGCGACCCGGTCCACCTCGCCGACCACGGTCGCCGCCGCCGTGGCCACCTCGGTGGCGGTGTCGATCGCGGTCGTCGCGGCGGCGCTGATCACCGCCACCTCCCGCACCGCCGCCTCGGCGTCGGTGAGCACCCGGTCGGTCCGGTCCAGGGTGCCCTCGATCCGGTCCACCACTGCGTTGATCCGTGTCAACAGGGCCTCCACCCCGTCCAGCACGGCGAACACGCGCGCCGGTGCGGCGGCGAACGAGGCGGCCGAACCGAACGCCTGGTCGAGGGCGGAGCGGGTGAGGCCGACGACGCTGCCCGGCCGGGGAAGGGGAATAGCCATGTGACCAGTGTGCGTCCCCGCGGGTAGCGACGGCAGCCGGCCGCCCTGGCAGCCCGCCAGGCCGCCGGCGCCGGGGGCGCTCACTGTTCGGTGTGCTGTTCGACGGCGCGTTGCACGGCCCGGTAGATCTGCCCGAACCGTAACGCGTCCGGGGTGCGCACCAGCATCACCTCGGTGCCGTGGTGCTGCACCCACAGCTCGTGCACCCGGTTGCCGCGTTCGTAGGAGCGGTCCAGCCAGCCCAGTGGCAGCTCCAGGAAGGGGGTCAGCGCCAGCGCCGCGATCGCACAGCCGGCCAGGATGACCAGCACCGCCGTCCAGTTCCCCCGATCCTGCGCCGACCAGAGCAGCGACACGACGCAGACCAGCGCCACCAGCGGCGGCAGCGACAGCAGCAGGACCAGCACGCCTCGGCCCAGCACCCGCCCCCGTACGGCCATCGTCGTCGCGCCCCGCGCGTGCCAGACGTACGTCACGTCGCTGATCCGTACGCTGTGCCCGCCGGCCCGGATCGACTCGGAGGTCACCTGCACCGCGTCGTCCCGGTAATAGAGGGTCATAAATAACCCTAACCATCCGGGGGCAACTTCCGCCCTCTCGGTGCGGCCGTACCCGGGCGGTTCGCCCGCCGGCCCCGCTGTCCGGTCGCGGGGCAACCGCCCGACGCGGTTTCGGCCTACGGGCCGCTGCCCGGCCGCGGGCCGGCGCCCGACGCGCTCTTGCCGCCCGAGGACGGTACGTTCTCCAGCGCCCGTTGCGCCGCCCGGTAGATCTGCCCGAAGCGCAGCGCGTCCCCGGTGCGCAGCAGCAGCACCGGCCGGCCGTGCCAGCGCGCCCACATCTCCAGTTGCCGGCTACCCCGCGCGTACGACCGGTCGAGGAACTCGAAGAGGAAGTCGGCGACCGGGCCGACGGCGAGCCCGACCAGCACGGAGGCGCCCACGATGGCGAGCGTGACGGTGGGGGAGCGGCGTAGCCAGACCGCGACCCCGATGCCGAGCGCGGCGGCGACCAGCGGCCCGGCCAGAGCCGCGCCGATCGCGCCCCGGCCGGCCAGCACCCGCCAGGACCGGCTGCCCCGCCGGTGCCACAGCATGCCGATCTCGGCCACCGGGTAGTCCCGTCCCTCGATCCGGATGGCGGTGGAGGTGACCTGCACCGACCTGTCGTCGTAGTAGGTGATCATGCTTCGGCTCCCGGTGCGGGGGGTGACCTGAGACTATGTACCCCAACGACCGGGCCGTAAGGTTGGCACGCGACTTCGACGAGGAAGTGAGGGCGGCGTGAGCGAGTTCGTGCGGCTGGAGACCAGGGACGGGATCGGCACCATCCGGCTGGAACGGCCGCCGATGAACGCCCTCAACACCCAGGTGCAGGAGGAGTTGCGTGCCGCCGCGGTCGCGGCCACCGCCGACCCCGGTGTCCGCGCGGTGGTCGTGTCCGGCGGGGAGAAGGTCTTCGCCGCCGGCGCGGACATCAAGGAGATGGCCGACATGTCCTACGTGGACATGGCGGCGCGGGCCGCCGACCTGTCCAGCGCCCTCGGCGCGATCGCCCGGATCCCCAAGCCGGTGGTCGCGGCGATCACCGGGTACGCCCTCGGCGGCGGCTGCGAGCTGGCCCTGGCCTGCGACTGGCGGATCGTGGCCGAGGACGCCAAGCTCGGCCAGCCGGAGATCCGGCTCGGCATCATCCCCGGTGCCGGCGGCACCCAGCGGCTGGCCCGCCTGGTCGGCCCGGCCCGGGCAAAGGAGCTGATCATGACGGGCCGGATGGTCGACGCGGCAGAGGCGCTGCGGATCGGCCTGGCCGACCGGGTGGTCCCGGCGGCGCAGGTCCACGACGCGGCGGTCGAGCTGGTCACCCCGTTCCTGACCGGCCCGGCGCAGGCGCTGCGCGCCGCCAAGCTGGCGGTCGACGGTGGCCTGGACATGGATCTCACCTCCGGTCTGGCCTGGGAGAGCCAGCTCTTCGCGGCGCTGTTCGCCACCGACGACCGGCGCGAGGGCATGGCCGCGTTCGTCGAGAAGCGCAAGCCGGACTTCACCGGCCGCTGACCGTTCACATCCCCCGTACCGGCCAGTAGCGTGTGATACCCGGCAGGCGACGAGGGAGTGGTGATGACGGAACGGGTCGAGGGCCACGGCGGAGAACTGGCGCTGGCCGCGCTGCGCGCGCACGGCGTACGGGAGATGTTCACCCTCTCCGGGGGGCACGTCTTCCCGCTCTACGACGCCGCCCACCGTACCGGCTTCCCGATCCACGACGTCCGGCACGAGCAGTCGGCGGTCTTCGCCGCCGAGGCGGTGGCCAAGCTCCAGCGCCGTCCCGGTCTGGCCGTGCTCACCGCCGGCCCCGGCGTCACCAACGGCGTCTCCGGGCTGACCAGCGCGTACTTCAACGCCTCCCCGGTGCTGGTGCTGGGCGGGCGGGCACCACATTTCCGCTGGGGCTCCGGCAGTCTCCAGGAGATGGACCACCTGCCGCTGGTCGCCCCGGTGACCAAGCACGCCGAGACGGTTTTCAGCGCCGACGACATCCCGGGTGCGATCCACGCCGCGCTGGCCGCCGCGCTCACCCCGCACCGCGGTCCCGCCTTCCTCGACTTCCCCCTTGAGGCCGTCTTCTCCGTCGGCGACGCCGAGCTGCCCGAGTTCACCCCGGTCGCCCCGATCGAGGCCGACCCGGACGAGGTCGCGAAGGCCAGCGGCCTGATCGCCGGCGCGCGGCGCCCGGTGATCATCGCCGGTTCCGACGTGTACGCCGGTGACGCCGTCGCCGCTCTGCGAGCGGCCGCCGAGGCGTTGCGGGTGCCGGTCTTCACCAACGGCATGGGCCGTGGCGCCCTGCCGCCGGAGCACCCGCTCGCCTTCGCCAAGGCCCGCCGGGCCGCACTCAAGGGCGCCGACGTGGTCGCGGTGGTCGGCACCCCGCTCGACTTCCGGCTGAGCTTCGGCGACTTCGGCGACGCAGCCGTGGTGCACGTCGTCGACGCCCCCAGCCAGCGCGCCGGGCACGTCCGAACGGCCGCCAGCCCCGCCGGCGACCTGCGGCTCATCCTCACCGCCTTCGCCGACCACGCCGGCGACCGGGCCGACCACGCCGACTGGATCGCCCAGCTCCGGGTCGCCGAGGACGCCGCGAAGGCCCGCGACGCCGAGGAGATGGCCGCCGAGACCGACCCGATCCGCCCGGCCCGGGTCTACGGCGAACTGCGCAAGGTCCTCGCGGCGGACGCGATCACCATCGGCGACGGTGGCGACTTCGTCTCGTACGCCGGTAAGTACCTGGAGCCGGCGCAGCCCGGCACCTGGCTCGACCCCGGCCCGTACGGCTGCCTCGGCACCGGCATGGGCTACGCGATGGGGGCCCGGGTCAGCCACCCGGACCGGCAGATCTGCGTGCTGATGGGCGACGGCGCGGCAGGCTTCTCGCTGATGGACGTCGAGTCCCTGGTCCGGCAGAAACTTCCGGTGGTCGTCGTGGTCGGCAACAACGGCATCTGGGGCCTGGAGAAGCACCCGATGCGCGCCATGTACGGCTACGACGTCGCCGCGGACCTCCAGCCGGAACTGCGCTACGACCGGGTGGTCGAGGCGCTCGGCGGCGCGGGGGAGACGGTGGCCGAGGCCGCTGACCTCGGCCCCGCCCTGGGTCGCGCCTTCGACGCCGGGGTGCCGTACCTGGTCAACGTGCTCACCGACCCGGCCGACGCGTACCCCCGCTCGTCGAACCTGGCGTGAGCCACCAGGCCACCCCGGCGTCGGGGTGGCCGGCTCGGCCGTTCACATAAATCAGCGGAATCATGGCGTCCGCCGTCGTATGGTCGGCTCCGTGCCCGAGGGAGTGTCACACCCATCGGGCAGGGTGGGAGGCCGACCAGCGATGACGGGAGTTTCCGCATGACCTACGCGATCCGTGCCGAAGGGTTGGTGCGCCGGTTCGGTGACACCACCGCCCTGGCCGGAGTCGACCTGGCGGTCCCCACCGGTACGGTCTTCGGCCTGCTCGGGCCCAACGGCGCCGGGAAGACCACGACCGTCCGGGTGCTCGCGACCCTGCTCACCGCCGACGAGGGCCACGCGACCGTCGGCGGCTACGACGTCCGCCGCGACGCGCACCGGGTACGCCAGGTGATCGGCCTCACAGGCCAGTACGCCTCGGTCGACGAGGCCCTCACCGGCACCGAGAACCTGCTGCTCATCGGCCGGCTGCTCGGCCTGACCCGGGCGCAGGCGCGGGCCCGCGCCGCCGAACTGCTCGCCGACTTCCAGCTCTCCGACGCCGCCGGGAGGGCCGCCAAGACCTATTCCGGCGGCATGCGCCGTCGGCTGGACCTGGCGGCCAGCCTGGTCGGCCGGCCACAGGTGCTCTTCCTCGACGAGCCGACCACCGGGCTGGATCCACGCAGCCGTAACGAGCTGTGGGACATCGTCCGCACCCTGGTCGCCGACGGCGTCACGGTGCTGCTCACCACCCAGTACCTGGAGGAGGCCGACCAGCTTGCCCGCGAGATCGCGGTGGTCGACCACGGCCGGGTGATCGCCCAGGGCACGCCGGAGGAGCTGAAGGCGAAGACCGGCGGGCAGGTGCTCACCGTCCGTCCGGTCGACCCGGCCGACCTGCCGACCGTGCTCGCGGTCGCCGGTGAGGTGGCCCGGTCAACGCCCGAGATCGCCCAGACCACGGTCACCGTCCCGGTCAACGACCCGGACGTGCTGCCCACGGTGGTCCGTCGGCTCGACGCCGCCGGCGTGCGGGTGGCCGAGCTGGCGCTGCGCGGCGCCAGCCTGGACGAGGTCTTCCTCTCCCTCACCGGGCACCGGACCGAGGAGGACGCCGACACCGACGCTATGGAAGAGAGCCTGGCATGACCGCCGCCACCGCCACCCTGGCCGCACCGGCTCGCCGTTCCGGCGTCGTCGCCGGGCTGCGTCACACCGCCACCCTGGCCTGGCGAAGCCTGGTGCAGATCAAGCACAACCCGATGGAACTGCTCGACCTGAGCATCCAGCCGGTAATGTTCGTGCTGCTCTTCACGTACGTCTTCGGCACCGCGATCGCCGGCTCGTCCGGCGACTACCTGCGCTTCATGCTGCCCGGCATCATGGTGCAGAATGCTCTCTTCGCCACGATGACCACCGGGTTCGGTCTCAACCAGGATCTGACCAAGGGCGTCTTCGACCGGTTGCGAGCCCTGCCGATCGCCCGCTGGGCGCCGCTGGCCGGGCGTATCCTCGCCGACACGGTGAAGCAGGCCTGGTCGATCGCGCTGCTGCTCGTGGTAGGCATGATCCTCGGTTTCCGGGTCGGCAACGGCCTGCTCGGCGTGCTCGCCGCGTTCGTCCTGCTGCTGGCGTTCACCCTCGCCGCGGCGTGGATCTCGGTGCTGGTCGGGGTGCTGGTCAACGAGCCGGAGAAGGTGCAGATCTTCGGCTTCATGGTGATCTTCCCGCTCACCTTCACCAGCAACATCTTCGTGCCCACCGACCGGATGCCCGGTTGGCTCCAGCACTGGGTGGAGATCAACCCGGTCACCGTCGTCGCGGACGCCCTGCGCGGCCTGCTGGTCGCCGGTCCGGTCGCCGGACCGGTGGCGCAGACCCTACTCTGGGCGGTCGGCCTCGCCGCCGTCTTCGCCCCGCTCGCCGTGCGTGCGCTGCGGCGTCGCGTGTGACCCTGACCGCCTGACCGCCTGACCGCCTGACCGCCTGCCGGCCGGCCTGATGGCAGGCCGGCCCAGCGGGCTGCCGCCGGTGTTCGGGCTGCGGTGTCCCCAGGTTGGTCCGGCGGGTGTCCGGGGCGGGCCGCCGGTGGCCGGGCTGCCGACGTCGGGGTCCGCGCAGAGCGCGTCGTGCCCCGGCGGACACCGGCTCGGGGCGCGGCGGCCCGGTCGATGTCAGACCTCCGGTCGGTCGTCCTCGCGGGGCGGGTCGTCCTCGCGCCGGCGTAGGTCGTCCTCGCGCCGGCGCAGATCCTGCTCCCACCGGCGGAACAGCTCCGCGTCGTCGCGGCGGGACCGCTCGTCAATGGATCTCAGGAACTCGGGGTCGTCGTCTGGGGCCACCGACCGGTGCCGGGCGCGGCCACCCGCCGCCGCGACCGGTCGGCCGGCGAGGAACCAGGCGACCGACCCAACCAGCGGAACGAAGAGGATGAGCGGCACCCAGACGACGCGCGGCAGCGCGCGGACCTGACCCTCCTCGGCGGAGAGGCAACTGATCAGCGCGCAGACCGCGAGCACGGTTGTTGCCAGGAAGAGCAGGATGGACAGCCGGGCCATGCCCCCATGATGGCGCACGTCGGTGCATTCACCACACGCCGCGCAATACCAGGGGTACCGACAGCAGCGCCAACCCGGCGGTGGACAGCGCGATCGACGGCAGAGCGCGAGTGCCGGCGCGCACTGGCCCGCGCCCGGCGGCCCGCCCCCAGAGCGCGACGAGCGCCCCGGCCCAGAGCAGCACCACGGCCGCGCCGAGCAGCGCCCCGGGGACGCCGCGGGTCAGGGCCAGCCGGAGCGCCAGCACTGCCACCACGGTCAGCGCCAGGGCGGTGCGCCGCCAGGCCAGTCGGGTGCGCTCGGGTTGCAGCCCCGGATCCCGGGTCATCGGCCGCCGAAGCCCATCACCAGCACCGCCCCCACCAGCAGCAGCGCCCCGAGTCCCACGAGCAGGGCCAGCACGGCCGGGAAACGGGACACGGGCAGCTCCTCGCCGAGCCGGATGGCCCGCTCGATACGCGCCCAGCGGTCCACGGCCCGGATCGCGACAGTGCCGCCGAGCAGCAGCAGCACGACGGCGATCACCTCCCTCAGGTGTCGCAGCGGTAGCGGCGGCAGGAACTGGGCGGCGGCGAGCCCGCCGGCGATCAGTGCCAGCCCGGTACGCAGCCAGGCCAGGAAGGTCCTTTCGTTCGCCAGGGAGAAGCGGTAGTCGGGGGTGCTGCCCACGCTCTTGATCTCCGACGGGTCGAACCACCGCCTGATCACCTCTCGCACGGCGTCGATTATCCGCTTCGCGATGGGCATAGCCTGGATGGATGACCGATCTTGACGCCACCACGCTGCGCGAGGCGTACGACAGTCAACTCCGTCCGGAGATCCCCGACCCGGTGCCCACCGGGGTGACCGTCGAGCGGGACGGGCCGCTGGTCCGGATCCTCGGCCTGGACCATCGGGGCTTCCTCACGTACCGCACCCTGGACGGGCTCGCCGGCACGGAACTGGACGCGCTGATCGCCCGCCAGGTCGAGTTCTTCCGCCGGCGCGGGGAGGGGGTGGAGTGGAAACTCAACGCCCACGACGAGCCGGCCGACCTGGCCGACCGGCTGCGGGCCGCCGGTTTCGTGCCGGAGGACCGGGAGACCGTCCTGGTCGGACCGGTCGCGCCGCTGGCGGCGGCCGTCCCGGTCCTCCCCGAGGGGGTACGCCTGCGCGAGGTCACCTCCCGTGAGGATCTGGAGCGGATCGCCGCGATGGAGGAGCAGGTCTGGCGCGCGGACCGCAGCCACCTCGTCACCGGCCTGGCGAAGGAGATCGCCGCCGACCCGCAGTCGATCACGGTGGTGGTGGCGGAGGCCGACGGTGTCGTGGTCAGTGCCGCGTGGATCCGCTACGTGGCGAACACCGGCTTCGCCGGCCTCTGGGGCGGCTCCACGTTGCAACGGTGGCGGCGCCGGGGCATCTACCGGGCGCTGGTGACGTACCGGGCACGCCTGGCCGGTCAGCGCGGAAAGACGTTGCTCCAGGTGGACGCGTCGGAGGACAGCCGGCCGATTCTCCAGCGGCTCGGTTTCGTCCCGGTCACCACCACCACCCCGTACGTCTACACTCCGTGATGATGGAACAGCGGCTGACGGACGAGGAGTTGTCGATCCTCAAGACGGGTGCCTTCGGCGCGGTTTTCCTGGTGTCGAACGCCGATTCGGGGATCTTCGCCATGATCCGGGAGAGCTTCGCGGCCTCCGGTGTGCTGGGCGAGGCCAGCGGGGTTCTGCGGCAGGCACTCACCACCGGGCCGCTGCCCCGGCTGCCCCAGGGTTCGACCCCAGCGGTCGAGGTGGCGGTGCTTCCCGCCCTGAGTCGGGCGGTCGAGGTGCTGCGCGTGAAGTCACCCGAGGAAGTGGCGGTTTACCGGGAGGTGGTGCTCGCCGCCGCCGCTCGGGTGGCGCGGGCGCACGGGGGAGTCACGCCGGGCGAGGCGGCCGCGATCGAGCGAATCAGAAAAGCCCTCACCACTCCCTCCTGACCTTGCCCACACCGGGCC
>NZ_SMKN01000141.1 GCF_004348675.1 Micromonospora sp. KC606
GCACGACACCGCCCGCGCAGCCCGACCCGGTGGGGGCGCCACCGGGCACGCCGCCGCGGCCGATGTCCGCTCCTGCCGCTCCGGTGTCCACCGCGCCGGTCGTAGCCCAACCGCGCACCGCGGCGCTGCCACCGCCACCCGTCGTGCCAGCCCCGGCAGCAGCCACCGCGCCACCGCGGCCCGTCGCGCCGATCCCCGTCTCCGCGCCACCGCGGCCCGTCGCGCCGGCACCGATGCCCGCGCCACCGCGGCACCCACGCACCGACGTTCCGAGCGAGGCAGACAGCACCGTCACACCGCAGCCCGTTCCGGCCATGCCGCCCGGGCAGCCGGAAGCCGCGGCACCCCACCGACCGCAGCCGTCGGCGCCGACGCCGCATGGCTGGGACCGGCCAACCATCCAGGTCCAGCAGATCGGGCCGCTGCTGCGGGAGGAGGCCGAGCAGACGGGACCGGCGACACGGCGTGACGCTGCCGGCCGACCGGAGGCCGCCCCCGTCAGCGCCGCCCCGGTGAGCGCGATGCCGATAGGCGCGGCACCGCCGTCAGCCTGCCCGCTGCCCCCACCCCCCGTCGTCAGCGCACCGCCCGTTCCCGCGCAGCCGATGACCAGCACGCCACCCAGCACTCCGAACGCCGTCAGCGCGCCGCCGGCGACCAGCACGCCATCCACCTTTCGGCCGCCGGCCGCTGCGCCGCCGATCAGCGCACCGCCGATCAGCGCGCCGCCGGAGGTGAACGCGCTGTGGGCACCCCACCGGCCGGTGGCACCCCCTCTGCCGGCCAGCGCCCCGCCGGCCCAGCCGGTCAGTGCCGCTCCGGCAAGCGGCGCGCCGCCGTGGAGTCTGACGGCTCCGCCGTGGAGCAGCGTCGCGCCGCCGCAGCCGCTGACCGCGCCGCCCCTCGACGACCGGCCCGGCCCGGACCCCACAACGCCGGCCGACCGGGAGGTGCCGGCGGAGTCGGTCGACGAGCCACTGGTGGCCTACGACGTCCCCGAGCGCCTACCGGACGAGGCCCCGCCCGGGCCGCCGGCACCGGTCGACCAGGAGCCACCTCTGGCGGCGAACGTCCCCCGGGGCCCGGTCGCGCCGCCGGCGTACCCGATGGACGTCGAGCCCGAGCCGCGCGGACGCGGCCCGGTGGTGGTCGCGGTCGTGGTCGGTGTGCTGGTGGTGGCCGTCGCCGGCCTGGTCGGCGCGGTGGCGCTGGGCGGCGACGAGACCACGCCCAGGCCGACGGACGGTCCTTCCCCGGTCGCGCCGAGGGCCACCGGCGCCCCGCCCGGCGACCTCGCGCTGCGCGACGACGACACGAGTGTGACGATCAGCTGGTCGGATCCGACCAGTGGCAGCGTGCCGTTCATGGTCGCCGGGGGTCGTGCCGGCAAGTCCCTGGGCGTGATGGCGACCGTCGACCCGGGACAGACGTCGTACACGGTCAACGGGCTGAGCGGGGCGGTGGACTACTGCTTCACCGTGCTGGCGGTCTATTCCACGGACGCGTTCGCCACGTCGGGTCAGGTCTGCACCGACCGGGAGCGGCGCTCACCGGCCGGCTGACCGTCCGTCCACACCGTACACGCTGGGTGTCCACCGCATCGACGGTGCGGGTTCCGGTGTGCCGGGTCGGCCCATATGATGTCCCACGGCTCAGGGGAGGTCGCCGGGGCACGGCGCCGCCGGGAGAGCCAGACGGGGAGGCAGCCGGCTGTGGCCACCATCGACAATGCCGTGAGCACCGACAGCCCGACACCGGTCCGGCGCTCACGGATGCGGGGTGGGCTGGTCACCATCGGCACCGTCGGCGCGTTGCTGGCCGCCATGGGGCTCACCGTGCTGGGGCTGGGGGCCGCCGACAACGCGGTGGCCAACTACGACGCCAGCAGCTGGTTGTGGAGCGCGGCGCGCGGCGAGATCGCCCGGGTCAACGGGGTCACCGCCCGGGTGGACACCCGGATGGGGGTCCCGGGGGCCCGCCGGCATCCGATGCAGGTCACCCAGACCGACCGGCTGCTGGTCCTGCGCGACCTGAGGACCGGGCAGGTCAGCTCGCTCGACCTGGCCACCCTCCAGATCACCGCGACCACCCCGACCACACCCGGCCTCGGCGTGAACGTGGCCCTGCACGAGGACGCGGCCTTCGTGGTCGACGCCGTGCAGGGCATCGTCCGGCAGCTCGACCCGCGTTCGCTGACCCCGGTCGGCGAGCCGGTGCGGTATCCGCCGGGCATCACCGGGGGCGCGTTCGACGGCAAGGGTCGGCTCTGGGTCGCGATCCCGAGCGAGGGGACGGTCTCGGCGATCACCGCGGCCCGGCTGCCCGCCACCCCGGCGGGTGCGGGCTCCGCCAGTGGGCCCGGTCCGGAGCAGGTCGAGACGTACTCGGTCGCCGGGCCGAGCCACGAGCTGGTGGTGTCCACGCTGGACGACGGGGTGGCGGTGCTCGACCGCACCTCGGCGTCGCTGGTCACAATCCGCGGCGGCACCACCCGCCGTTTCCCGCTGACCATGTCCGCCGCCGGCACGCTGCCGGAACGGACCAGCGGCCCGGCCGTGCCGGTCACGGTCACCGGCGAGCGGCGGGTGCATGTCGTCGCCGACGGCGCCGAGGTGCGTGAGTTCACCGTGCCGGGCGCCGGTGACCGGCTCAGCCCGGCCGTGGCGTGGGCCGGCCGGTTCTACTGCGCCGACGAGGCCAGCGGCACCGTTTACGCGTTCGACGGCGCCGGCCGGCTGGTCGACACGGTCACCGGCAAGGCCGCCGGCCCGCTGGAGATTGAGGTGCGGGAGAACCACCTCTTCATCAACGCGCCGGACTCCTCCGTCGCCCGGGTGGTAAACGACAAGCACCAGGTCCGCGAGGTCAACAAGTACGCCAACGACGTGCTCGGCGGCGACCCGCCGCCGGCTCCCCCGCCGCCGCCTCCCCCGAAGAAGCCGAAGGTGGGCAAGCCGAGCGCGCCACGGTCGGTCAGCGCCTCCGCCGGCAACGCGCAGGCCCGGGTGACCTGGAAGCCGGCCGCCGCGAACGGCGCCGAGATCACCAGATACGTGGTGGAGGGCGACGGCCGACGGCACGAGGTGGGCGCCAACCAGCGGGCGGTCGAGATCACCGGCCTGACCAACGGCAGGACGTACACGTTCTCGGTGCACGCGGTGAACGCCAAGGGCGCCGGGCCGGCGCGCAGAAGCAACCCGGTCACCCCGACGGCGGCCGTGCCGGACCCGCCGGCCGGCGTGACCGCCGAGGCCCGGCCGGACGGCACGGTGCGGGTGACCTGGCCCGCCGCCAACGGCCAGGGCAACACCATCGCCCGATACGCGGTGACCGCGACGTCGGCCGGCACCAACGCCCCGGTGGGCGAGTCCACCCGCACCGAGCTGGTGGTCCCGGCCGGTGAGCTGGAGTACGGCACCCAGTACGCCTTCACGGTGGTCAGCGTCAACGACAAGGGCGCCGGTTCGGCGGCCTCCCCGGTGAGCAACACGGTGGTGCCGTTCGCGCCGCCGGGGCAGCCGGCCGACCTGCGCGCCAGCACGGTCGCCGACCAGCCGGGCACCATCGCCGTGCGGTGGTCCCCTTCGGCGGACAACGGCCGGCCGGTGACGACGTACCGGGTCGACGTGGCCGGCAAGGTCAGCGAGGTGACCGACACGCAGACCACGGTGTCCGGGCTGGGCAACGGGCAGAACGTGCGGGTGTTGGTGAGGGCGGTCAACGAGGCCGGCCCCGGCCCGGAGGCCACCACCACCGCGCGTACGGTGGCGCCGCCCCGGGTGACGGTGACCGGCTCGTCGGCGACCGCCACCACGGCGACGGTCACGTTCACCGTCGACGCGGGCGGCGGGCAGGCCACCTGCACGCTGAGCACCGCCGGTGAGACCCCGGAGCCGGGCGGCTGCTCCAAGATCACCATGTCCGGGTTGACACCGGGGAAGTCGTACACGTTCACGGTGACGGCGAGCAACGCGGCCGGCGAGGGCACCGCGAACCGGGCCCAGACCACCGGCGCCCTATACGGCGTCGCCACCTGCCGCAATGGTGACTCCGGGGCGGAGGCCACCTACTGCAACAGGGACGTCGACGGCCGCAACGGCAACGAGATCTTCTCGGTCACCCGGCAGGACGACGACCGGCAGGTCGGCTGGGCCAAGCCGGGCAGACGATTGAAGGCGTACTGCAAGAAGTCGGGCGAAGAGGTGTACGCCTACATCTACAACAACAACAAGCGCAGCACCTGGTGGGTGCAGGTCGAGTACGGGGGACGCAACTACATCCCGTGGGCCTGGCTCAACCTGGAGGGCGGCGACGACATCAAGATGCTGCCCACCTGCTGACGCCGGATCATCCAGCCGAGGAGCACCGTGAACAGCCCCCAGGAACCACTCACCCAGCCGGAGGTGCAGGGCTTCGCCGCCCTCGCCGCCCGGCTGGCCGAGAACGTCAACGCGGTGGTGCTGGGCAAGCCGCAGGTGGTCCGGTTGGCGCTGACCGCGCTGTTCGCCCAGGGGCACGTGCTGCTGGAGGACGTGCCCGGGGTCGGCAAGACCACCCTGGCCCGGGCGATCGCGGCGACTGTGCAGGGCCAGTGGCGGCGGATCCAGTTCACCCCGGACCTGCTCCCCTCCGACGTGTCCGGGGTGACCATCTTCAACCAGGCCACTCGGGGCTTCGAGTTCCACCCGGGGCCGGTGTTCGCCAACATCGTCATCGCCGACGAGATCAACCGGGCGTCGCCGAAGACCCAGTCGGCGCTGCTGGAGGTGATGGAGGAGCGCACCGTCACGGTGGACGGGGTGCGGCATCCGGTGCCGCAGCCGTTCCTGGTGGTGGCCACCCAGAACCCGGTGGAGATGGACGGCACGTACCGGCTGCCGGAGGCGCAGTTGGACCGGTTCCTGGTGAAGCTGTCGGTGGGTTACCCGGACGAGTCGGTCGAGGTGGAGGTGCTGCGCGGGGCCACGGTCCGCTCCCCCGACTCGCTCAGCGCGGTCGCCGACACCGCCACCGTCGGCGAGATGGTCAACATGGCACGCCGGGTGCACATCGCCGAGCCGCTGTACGCGTACGCGGTCCGGCTGGCCGCCGCGACCCGCACCCATCCGCAGGTGCGGGTCGGGGTCAGTCCCCGGGGCGTGATCGCGCTGACCCGGGCGGCGTGCGCGTACGCGCTGATCGACGGCCGGGGCTGGATCATGCCGGAGGACCTGAAGATCCTGACCGAGCCGGTCTTCGCGCACCGGCTGCTGCTCACCCCCGACGCGCAGGTGCGCGGGGTGACCGCCGCCGAGGTGCTGCGTCAGGCGGTCGCGTCGGTGCCGGTGCCGCTGCCGTCGGGCCAGCCGGCCCCGGCGCACGGCTGACCGGCCCGCCGCCATGGGGATCACCGCCCGGGGCACCGGGCTGCTCGTCGCCGCCGTGCTGCTGCTCGGCGTCGGTTTCCGGTACGCGTACCCGGAGCTGGTGCTGCTCGGCGCGGCGGCCGGGGTGGCGGTCGGCTACGCCGTGGTGACGGCGGCCTGGCGGCCCCGGCTGGAGGTCACCCGCAACGCGGACCCGGATCGGGTGGCGCGCGGCGAGGCGGCCCGGATGACGGTGACGGTGCGAAACACCGGTCGGTTGCGGGCGGCGAGCCTGCTCGCCGAGGACCGGTGCGGTCCGCGCCGGGTGCCGGTGCCGGTGCTGCGGCTGCGTCCCGGTCGGGACACCACGGTGGAGTACGAGGTGCCGACGGGGCGACGGGGTGTGGTGCCGGTGGGGCCGCTGCGGGTGACCCGGCGGGATCCGCTGGGCCTGGTGGCGCTGACCCGGTCGTACGGCCGCACGGTGCCGGTGTGGGTGCATCCCCGGGTGCATCCGCTGCGGGCGGTGCCGACCGGCGCGGGACGCAGCCTGGACGGCAGCTCGGACAGCGTCCCGCACGGGTCGATCACCTTCGACTCGTTGCGGGAGTACGTCGTCGGCGACGAGCTGCGTCGGGTGCACTGGCGTACCAGCGCCCGGGTGGGCGAGCTGATGGTGCGGGAGAACGTCGACACCAGCCTGCCCCGGATCGTGGTGCTGCTGGACAACCGGGCGACGGCCCACCCGGAGCGGGTCGATGGGGTGGCCGAGTCGTTCGAGTCGGCCTGTGAGGCGGCGGCGTCGGTGGTGACGGCCGCGGTGCGCGAGGACCTGCCGGTGGTGCTGCTGCTGGTGGCGCCGGGCGGGGACCGGGCCGGGGAGCCGCCGCTGGACCGGTTGACCGCGGTGGAGCTGACCGACGGGGGCGTGGAGACGTTGCGCGGCTGCGCGGGCCGGTTGCGTCGGGACCGCCCCGGCGACACCCTGGTCTTCCTGACCGGTCCGGGCGGCCGCGACGACCTGGGGCAGGTGGGGGCGTTGCGCGGGGCGTACCCGTCGGTGTTGGTGGCGGTCTTCGGCACGGACGCGCCGACGCCGGCCGCGGCGGCCGGCCTGGTGGTGCTCGACGCCGTCGACGGCGCCGGGTTCGCCGCCGAGTGGGACGGGGTTCGCCGGTGGTGACGTCGCGGGCCTCCGCCGGCGGGCGGTCCGGTCCGGCGCGGTGGTTGCGCGCGACGCCCGTGCCGCTGGCGCTGGTGGTGCTGGTCGCGCTGCCCGGAGTGGTGCTCGGCCGGGTGTACGCGGGTGACCTGCTGACCTGGTTGATGGGCGGCGCGGCCGTCGGCTCGGTGCTGGTGAGCGCGGCGGCCCGGCGGCTGCGGTCCTGGCTGGTGGCTCCGGTGTCGGTGGCCGCGATGGCCGGCTGGACGCTGGTCGGGCTGCACCTGGCGGCCCGGCACGCGGCGCTGCCCGGCGGTTTCGTCGAGGTGGTCGTCGACGCGGCCCGCAACGGCATCCCCCGGCTGTTGACCGCGTTGATCCCGGTCGAGCCGGCCCCGGACACGGTGCTGGTGCCGCTGGTGGCGACCTGGCTGGCCGGGTTGACCGGCGCCGAGGTGGCGCTGCGTGCCGGGCGGTCGCTGCTCGGCTTCCTGCCGCCGGCGTTGCTCTACGCGGGCGCGCTCTACGTGGTGGGTCCGAACGCGGATCCGGCGTTCTGGCCGTCGGTGGCGTTCGCCGCCGCCGTGGCCCTGGGTCTGGCGGCTCCGGGCAGGCGGGAGGCACAGGTCGACGACCCGGCGGCGACGCTGCCGCCGGCGGTGCGGGCGGCCGTGCGCGTCCGGGTGGTGGCGGGCGGCGCGGCCGGGGTGGCCGTGGTGGTGGGCCTGGCGGCGCTGCTCGGTCCGGCGTTGGCGGCGCGGGTCGACGACCGGCCGATGGATCCGCGCCGGTACGTGGAGCCGCCCCGGGTGGAGTCGCTGGACGAGAACCCGCTGATCCGGATCTCCGGGTGGGCGTTGCACCCGGAGCAGGAGCTGCTGGGCGTCACCACGCTCGCGCCGGCCGGGGCGCAGACCCGGATCCGGCTGGCGGTGCTCAGCGACTACGACGGGGTGACCTGGCGGGTCGGGGCGACGTACCGCAACGCGGGGCGGGTCCTGCCGGCCGCCGATCCGGGCCCGGGGGCGGTGGACACCGTCCGCCAGGAGATCACCGTGTCGGGCCTGACCGGCCGGCTGCTGCCGGCGGTGGCCACCCCGCGCGAGGTCACCGGCGCGCGGGTGGCGTTCGACCCGGCGACCGGGACGCTGATCCGCCCGGAGGGGCTGACGCCGGGGCTGCGGTACACGGTGACGTCGGTGCGGGAGCAACCGGACGCGAATCTGCTCGCCACGGCCGACGTGCCCGCCGGGGACGAGGTGGCCCGGGTGTTGCGGGTGCCGGACGGGACGCCGGAGCCGTTGCGGCGCCTCGCTGCCCAGCTCGCCGAGGACAACGGTGCCCCGTACGCGCGGGCTGCCGCGATCGAGCAGTTTCTCGCCGAGCACTACCGGGTGGTGGCGGACGCGCCGAGCGGGCACGCGTACCCGAACCTGAGCTTCTTCCTGTTCGGTCCGCGTAACGGCGGTGGGCAGCGGGGCACGTCGGAGCAGTTCGCGGCGGCGTTCGCGGTGTTGGGCCGGCTGGCCGGCCTGCCCACCCGGGTGGTGGTGGGGTTCTCGGCGCGCGGTGACGGGCCGGTCCGGGCCGCGGACGCGTTCGCCTGGCCGGAGGTGCTCTTCTCCGGGGTCGGCTGGGTGCCGTTCGATCCGCTGCCCCGCCCGGACGCCGAACCCCGCCCGGTGGGGGAGGACTTCCGGCCACCGAAGGAGGTGCCGCCGCCGTCGGAGGTGCCGGAGCCGTCCCTGGAGCCGACGGCCACCCCGCCGGCGGTCACCTCGACGGAGGCGGACGGCGCCGACCGAGGGCTGTCGGCTCCGGCGCTGACCGCCCTGGTGGTGGGCGTCCTGGCCCTGCTGGTCGGGGTGGTCCTCGGCGTCCTGGCCAGGATGCGCCGGGCGCAGACCCGGTCCCGGCTCGGTGGGGGTGACCCCTCCGACCGGGTCGTGGGCGCCTGGCGGCACGTCACCGACGCGCTGCGGCTGGCTGGCCGGCCGGTCGGCGGGGACCTGGCCGCCACCGAGGTGGCGGTCCGCGCCCGGCAGGTTCTGGTCGAGGCGCGCGCCGCCCGCTCGGGGCGGGGGATCGACGTCCCGTCCGTGGCCGGCCACCCCGAGAACGGGGGCGACAGCGGTGCGGCCGACCCGGTCGGGTTGCCGCTGACCGCCCTGCCGACGCCGTCCCCCGGGGCGACGCCGGGGGTGGAGGAGTTGGCCGGGCTGCTCAACCAGGCCGCGTTCGCCCCCGGCACGCTGACCGTCGCGCAGGCGGACCGGGCGGCATCGGAGGCGGCCGGCTACGTGACCGCGCTCCACGCCGCCCGCCCCTGGTGGCGCCGTCTCGTCTGGTCCGTCCACCCCGCTCCCCTGCGCTGGCGATCCTGACCGACCGCTACCCGCGACCCGTCCTCCGGTCAACCTTGGGGTCGATCACATGGTCGTGCGGGCAACCGGTGCGAGAGGGGCGGTACGGGAATCTTCAGCCGGCGAGGCGGCGGATGAGTTTGCGCAGGCCGGCCTGCCAGCCGTCCGGGTCCTCGGCACGCCGCAGGGCGTACCGGGCGACCTCGGGATGCGGAAGGATGAGGAAACGCTCCTCGGCCAGCCCGACGATCGTCGCGTCGGCGACCGCTTCGGGGGTCAGCACCGCGCCGGAGGCGGTGATGACCCGGGCACCCAGCTGCCCGGCGGCCAACCCGTCGGAGAGCATCGGGGTGTCCACCCCCTGGGGGCAGAGGGCGCTGACCTTGACGCCCCGGTCCCGGTAGGTGATCGCCAGCCACTCGGCGAAGCCGACCGCCGCGTGCTTCGTGGCGGTGTACGGCGCGTCGCCGACGGCGGTCAGCACCCCGGCCGCGGAGCAGGTGTGCAACAGGTAGCCCTCGCCCCGGGTCAGCATCCCGGGCAGCGCCGCGCGGGCCGCGTACACGTGGTGCATGACGTTGACCCGCCAGGCGCGGTCCCAGTCGGCGTCGTCGGCCTCGATTCCCGCACCGGTGGCCGTCCCGGCGTTGGCACAGAACAGGTCGATGCGGCCGTACCGCCGCTCGGTGTCGGCGACCAGCTCACGCAGATCGCTCTCGAGGGAGACGTCGACGGCGGCGGCACGCGCCGCCGGGCCGATGCCGTCGGCCACCCGGTTGGCCGCCGCCGCGTCCCGGTCGGCGACGACGACGGCGGCCGCGCCCTCGGCGGCGAACCGGCGGGCCAACGCAGCGCCGATGCCGCCCGCTCCGCCGGTGACCACCGCGATCCGGTCGGTCAGGTTCATTCTCGGCGTCCCTCCCCCGGCCGGGTGATCAGGGCCGCGGCGCTCAGACGTCGGTGGTGCCGGTCCGGGGCCGCGTAGGCCGCGGCGTGGTCGGCGAGGGCAACTCCGCCCAGTGGCACCGTCATGCCCCATCGGGTCGTCATCCGGTCGATCGTGCCCGGTGTGCCGCACGGGAACAAGTGCCGAATGCGGCTGTTGCCCGTCGTCAGGGCCCGCCGGGATGTTACGAACGCGGGGTGGGCCGGACGGCGGGGGTACGGCGGTGAGAGCCGGGGACGGCAGTCGGGTCGCGATGACCGAAACGTCACAGCGGGCCACGTTCCTGGAGCTCTTCTTCGACCTGGTCTACATCTTCGCGCTGACCCGGATCTCGTTCCGGGCCTTCGAGGACCTCGCCCTGGACCCGCATGGCACCGACGGCTGGGAGCCGATCACCGGGGGCGGCAAGACGCTGCTGCTGCTGCTCGCGTTGTGGGCGGTCTGGCAGGGCACCGCCTGGACGACCAGCCGCTACGACCCGCGGCACAGCTGGTTGCAGACGCTGGTGGTCACGGCGCTGGTGTGCAGCATGGTGATGGGGGGTGGCGATCCCCCGCGCGTTCACCGAGGCCGGAATGGTGTTCGCGGTGGCGTACGTGACGGCACAGGTGTCCCGCCCGGCGATCCTGCTGCTGGCGTTGGGCCGGCACCAGTTCCGCCGGCTCAAGCTGCGGATGCTGGTCACCTTCAGCGCCACGGGGGTGCTGTGGATCACCGGCGCGTTGCTGCCCACCGGTACCCGGGTGGGGCTCTGGGCGTCGGCGCTGGCGCTGGAGTACCTCGCGGCCCGGGCCGGTTGGCCGGTGCCGGGCCTGGGCGGGTCGACGATCAGCCGCTGGGACATCGCCGGGGAGCACCTGGCCGAGCGGTACCAGCAGTTCTTCCTCGTCGCGCTCGGCGAGACGATCCTGGTCATCGGGCTGGCGTACAGCACCGGCTCGTACGACCCGGCGCCGACGGCCGCCTTCGCGGTGGCTGTCGTGACATCGGTGCTGCTCTGGCGGATCTATGTGCAGCGGGCCGGGCTGATCCTGGCCGAGGCGGTGACGAGGTCCCGGCGCCCGGCGGCGGACACCCACCTGGTGATGGTGGTGGGGCTGGTGGCGACCGCGATCGGTTACGAGTTGACGATCTCGCACCCGCTGCGCCATCCCGAGACGGCCTGGGTGGCGATGATCATCGGTGGTCCGGTGGTCTTCCTCGCCGGGCGGGCCCGCTTCGAGTACGAGGTCTTCGGCCGGGTCCCGCCCTCTCGGTGGGTCGCCGTGGGCGTCCTGCTGGTGCCGGTGCCGTGGCTGGTCCATGCCCCGCCGCTGATCTCGGCGACGTTGGCCGCGGTGGTGCTGGGCGGGGTGGCGGTGGCGGACGCGCGCCGGTCCCGGGGCAAGCCCCCGGAGGGGGCCGCACCGCCGATGTGAGGCGCCCTTCGGTGCGTGAGGCATCCGTCACGTTGCGTGTCGACGCCTGCCGGCCGGCGCTAGCCTCCACCCGTGACTTTCTCTATCGTGGCCCGCTGCGCCGACGGGCGCCGGCACGGCGTCGCGGTGGCCAGCAGGTTCCTCGCCGCCGGCGCGCTGGTGCCGGCGGCCGAGGCGCGGGTCGGCGCCGTCGCCACCCAGGCGCACGCCAACCTGGCCTACCGGCAGCAGGGGCTCGCCCTGCTGCGCACCGGCGTCGCCGCCGTGGACGTGGTGGCCGGGCTGGTCGCCGCCGACCCGGGCAGGGACGACCGCCAGCTCGGTGTGGTGGGCGCCGACGGCGTCGGCGCGACCTGGACGGGCCCGCGGTGCCGCCCGTGGGCGGGCGGGCAGGCCGGCGACGGCTGGGCGGTACAGGGCAACATTCTCGCCGGCCCGCACGTCCTCGACGCGGTCCGCGACGCCTGGCTGGCCGGGGACGCGCTGCCGTTCCCGCAGCGGCTGCTCGCCGCGCTGCGGGCCGGCGACGAGGCCGGCGGCGACCGGCGCGGCCGGCAGAGCGCCGGCCTGCTGGTGGTCGAGCGCCACGGCGGGTACGCGGGCACCGGCGACGAGCTGGTGGACCTGCGGGTGGACGACCACCCCGACCCGGTCACCGAGTTGGGCCGGCTGCTCGGCATCCACACCGTGATGTTCGGCAAGCCCGACCCGGCCACCCTGCTCGACCTCGCCGGCCCGCTCGCCGACGAGGTCACCGCCCTGCTGGCCGCCGTCGGCCACCGGGTCGACGCGGCAGGGCTCGACGACGCGCTGGCCGCCTGGGCCGGGCTGGAGAACCTGGAGGAGCGGCTGGTGCCGGGCCGGATAGACCCGCTGGTCCTGACCCAGCTGCGGCGCGGTGTCGCGCGGGTGCCGGCGCCACGCGAGGCAACCTGATCCGGCGTACCTGCCGGACGGTGCCGTGCTCTCGTCGGCTTGGGTGCCTCCTTCGTTCGGTGGCGTGCAGCGCCCGCCCGGCGTGGCCCCCGGGTCAGGCCGTCCGGTCTCGGGTTGCGCGCGTGGCCTCGGCGGCTCAGGCCGCGAAGGAGAGCCGACGGAGGCCGCCCGCCACCAGCACGTCCCGCTCCCCGGCGGCGAGCGGAGCGCGGCCGGTGGCCTTGCGGATCAGGGTGAGCGGATCCCCGCCGAACGCCGCCGGCACCGGCCGACCGTCGGTCAGCAGGTCGGCGACCACCCGGGCGGCCGTCGGGGTCAGCCACGGCGGCCGGCCCAGCGCCTCGGCCAGGTCCAGGCCGTGTACACCGACCTCGACCACCCGGGTGACCAGGAAGTCCGTCAGGGTCATCGCGTCACCGTGCCGGGTTCGGACCAGCCGCCCCGGCGCCGCCGCCGCCACCGCCGCGTCCACACCATGCAGCACATCCGTGCCGACCGTCGTCGGCGCCGCCGCAGCCGCCACCAACGCGCCACCGGCCAGGTCCACCACCGCCACCTTCGTGTACGTGGACCCGACATCGACGCACACCGCGACGTTCACACCGCCGACGGCACGACCACCGTGCCCGTCGCGGTGACCGCCACCACCGGCTCCGCCAACACCTCCGCCGCCGACCCACCCCGATCCGGGCGGCCCCGGCACACCACCCGCGCCACCAAGTCGATGGTGCGACTACGCGTACCCACCCGGGTCACCGTCGCCGTCACCTCCACCACGTCACCGGCCCGCACCGGCGCCCGGAACTGCACATCCGAGTACGACGCGAACAACCCCTCGTCCCCGTCGGTACGGATACACACCTCCGTGGCCACATCCCCGAACAACCCCAACGCGTACGCCCCGTCGACCAGGTTCCCCGCGTAGTGGGCGTGCGAGTACGGCACATACCGCCGGTGCGTCACCGTCAACCCCAGCCTCGTGTCGGTCATACCCTCGCCCTCCTGTTCGTGATCAACGCGTGCACCAGGTAACTGGCCACCTCACCCGGGGTGGTGCCCCGACCGAAAATCCGGTCCACCCCCAACTCGCCCGTCATCGACTCGTCGAACCGCGGCCCACCCACGATCAGCAACGGCCGGCGCCCCACCGGCATCGCCTCCCGGAACGCCGCCGACATCTCCCGCGTGTTGTGCAGATGCGCATCACGCTGCGTCACCACCTGCGACACCAGCACCGCGTCGGCCCGCTCCCGCCGCGCCGCCTCCACCAACTCCGGCACGCTCACCTGCGCACCCAGATTGGTGACCTTCAACTCCCGGTAGTACTCCAGCCCCTTCTCCCCCGCGATGCCCTTGACGTTGAGAATCGCGTCGATACCCACCGTGTGCGCATCCGTGCCGATGCACGCCCCCACCACCGACAGCTTGCGCCGCAACCGCTGCTTCACCACCGCGTTGACCTCCTTGGCCCCCAGCAGCGGAAAATCCCGCTCCACCACCTGCACCGCCGACAGGTCCACCAGATGGTTCACCCGCCCGTACACCACGAAGAAGGTGAACCCGTCACCCATCTGCTTCGCGTGCACCAGCATCGCCGGATCAATGCCCATCCTGTTCGCCAGCTGCACCGCCGCACCCTCGGCCCGCTTGTCATGCGGCACCGGCAGGGTGAACGACACCTGCACCATCCCGTCACCGGTGGTGTCCCCGTACGGCCGGACGATCCTCGTGCCGCTCATACCGCCGGACCCTCCAGGATCTCCGTGGCCGGGTTGTAGTAGTCACCCTCGTGCCGCGCCACCCCGTCCAGACCCTTACCCCGGTCCGCCGGCCGCTTCATGATCCCGAACGTGCCCTCGGCGATCGCCGTCAACAACGACTGCTCACCGATACGCTCCAACAGATCCACCGCCGCACCGAGCACCCGGTTCGCCCGCCGCTGGATGAACCCACCCGGCGCCGGCACGAAATCCTCGTCCAACCCACCGGCCGCACCCAACACGTACCGCACGTTCTGCAGAGCGATGTCCCGATCCGACAACCACGGCGTCACCACCGCCTCGGTCATCATCCCCACCAACAGGATCCCCTGCCCCGTCATCGTCCCCACCAGATTGAAGAACCCGTCCAGCAGATTCCCCCGAAACACATCCCCCGTCATGTGCTTCGTCGGCGGCATCCACTTCAACGGCGCCTCCGGAAACAACTCCCGCGCCAACAACGCGTGCGCCAACTCCAACCGCAACGACTCCGGCAGATCCGGATTGATCTCGAACGCGTGCCCCAACCCCAACTGCCAGTCCGCCAACCCCGCCTCATGTGCGAAAAACTCGTTCAACAGCTGCGACACCGTCACCGTGTGCGCCTCATCCACGGCGTCCGCAGTGGTCAGGTAGTTGTCCTCACCGGTGTTGATGATGATCCCCGCCCGCGCGTGCACCTGCCGCGAAAACCGCTGGTCCACGAACGTACGAATCGGATTGATGTCCCGGAACAGAATCCCGTACATCGAGTCGTTGAGCATCATGTCCAGACGCTCCAACCCCGCCAGGGTCGCCATCTCCGGCATACACAACCCCGACGCGTAATTCGTCAACCGCACATACCGACCCAACTCCTTCGACGAGGCATCCAACGCCGCGCGCATCAACCGGAAATTCTCCTGCGTCGCGTACGTGCCCGCGAACCCCTCCCGCGTCGCCCCCTCCGGCACATAATCCAACAACGACTGCCCCGTCGACCGGATCACCGCAATCACATCCGCGCCCGCCCGCGCCGCCGCCTGCGCCTGCGGAATGTCCTCGTGGATATCCCCCGTCGCCACAATCAAATAAATCCACGGCCGCTGCGCCGGATCCCCGAACCGCCGCACCAGGCGATCCCGCTCCGCCCGCCGCCGATCGATCCGCCGCACCCC
>NZ_SMKN01000142.1 GCF_004348675.1 Micromonospora sp. KC606
CGGTGGGAGTGATGGTCAGGTGAGCAGCACGGCGAGCCAGGCGCCGGCGAGCAGCGCCGGGCCGAAGGGGAGTGCGGTGTCCCGGCGGACCCGGCGGGCGGCCAACAGGCCGAGCACCACCACCCCATTGAGGAGGTGCGGGAGGAGCACGCCGAGCCCGAGGGCCGGCCAGCCGATCCAGCCGAGCGGCAGCCCGAGGACGGCGGCGAGCTTCACGTCGCCGTAGCCGAGCCGCGAGCCGGGCAGGAGGGCCAGCAGCGCGTACCCGGTGAAGGAGAGCACCACCCCGGCGAGCGCTGCCCACAGCCGGGCCGGCGTCCCGGTGGCCGACGCGGCGGCCACCAGGCCGGCGCCGCCGGTCAGAGCGATGGCCGCCACCAGCGGGTCGGGCAGGCGCAGGCAGACGAGGTCCACCCGGGCCAACACCAGCCCACCGCCGGCCATCAGCAGGTAGCCGGGCAGGGCCGGGTCGGCGCCGCGTGCGGCGGCCAGCCCGCCGAAGACCACCGCCCCCACGGCACCCGACACCGCATACGCCCGAATCCGGCGTGCCGGCTGGTCGGTACGGCCGGCGGTCGGGCCCGGCCCGATCGGTGGCCGCGGCCGGTTGACGCGGCCGGAACGCTCACTCCGCGAACTCCGCGCGCAGCCGGCGGCCGGGTCCGGCGCGGTCGGCACCGGCCGTTCGGCGCATCCAGGAGGCCCACGCCGCGAACTCCGCGCGCAACCGGCGGCCGGGTCCGGCGCGGTCGGTGGCGCCGGGCCGGGGAAGCGTCGGGCGAGTACCGGCGCGGCACGGCCGGACAGCACGCCGGCGAGGGCGCCGAGCAGCGCGGCGGCGGTCAGCAGCCCGACGGACACGGGTCGGGACGTTACCGGCGCGCGGGCTCCGCCGTTGCCCCGCCAACCTTCCCGGACGGCTGCCGGGGCCGCTCGCTGCTCACCACCAGCGCCACCCCCGCCACGATCACCGCGCCGCCGATCAGCACCTGCGAGGTGACCGGCTCGGCGACCAGCAGCGCGCCGAGCACGACCGCCACCACCGGGTTCACGTACGCGTACGTGGCGACCAGCGAGATTGGCGCGTGGTGCAGCAGCCAGACGTACGCGGTGAAGGCGACCAGCGAACCGGCGACCATCAGGTACGCCAGCGCGGCCCACGACCGGCCGGTCACCTCGGCCGGCGAGAAGCCGCGCAGTTCGCCCCGGGCCAGGCCGAGCGCGGCCAGCACAGCGGCCCCCGCGACCATCTGGTACACGGTGGCGACGAAGGGGTCGGTGGGCATCCGCAGGCGCCCGGAGAGGAACGAGCCGACCGACCAGCAGGTCGCCCCCGCGACCACGGTGAGCGCCCCGGCCAGCGGCACCGCCCCCGCCTCGCCGGTGGGGAGCACCAGCAGCACCAGGCCGAGGAAGCCGACGGTCACCCCGGCGAAGGTCCACCCGCGGGGCCGGTCGCCGCTGGCCGTACGGAGCAGCGCCACGAGCAGCGGGACGGTGGCGACCAGCAGGGCCGCGATGCCCGACGGAACGGCCACCCCGGCCGGGCCGGACTCGGCGAGCACCACCAGCCCGTTGCCGCCGGCCAGCAACAGCACCCCGACCAACGCGGCCGAACCGAACTGCCGGCGGTCAACCCGAAGCGCTCCCGGTCCCCGGCGCAGCCGTAGGACGGCGGCGAGCACCAGCGCCGCCGCGGCGAACCGGAGGGCGGCCGAGGCGAGCGGCGGCAGCGTCTCCACGGCGATCCGGATGCCGAGGTAGGTGGAGCCCCAGAGGACGTAGACCAACGCCAGCGCGGTCCAGACCAACGCTGGCCCGGCCGGCGTACGTGAGGAAGGTGAGCCCATCGGTGGACCACGTTACGGTGACCAGGGTGTCGGCGTCCCGTGGCGGTGGCCGGGCTCTCAGCAGTGGAGTGCGCAGGAGGCGTGCATGGCGAACTACGGACCACCCGACGGTGCCCCCCCGCCGTGGGATGGGCGGCGCCCCGGCGACGCGTACGGCGCCACGCCTGAGCCGCACCACCCGGGCGGCTGGGGCGGGTCGCCCGCCGCGCAGGGCTGGCAGCCGGGCGGGCACACGACGGTCGGGTACCAGCCGCCGACGGTGCCGTACCAGCCGGGCGGCCCGGCGGCGTACCTCACCGAGCCGACACCGCCGCGCCCGAGGCGCGGACGCGGGCCGCTGCTGGCGGTGCTGGCCGTGCTGGCGGTCGTCGCCCTCGGTGGCGCGGCCGTTCTTTGGCATCGGACTGGTGTGGCGGACGACGCGGGCTCGCCGACCGGCGTCATCGAACAGACCGCGAACGCCGGGCCGGGCGCGGCGGGCCCGGGGCCGGGGCCGGTCGGATCGGTACCCACCACTCCGGCTCCGGCCTCCTCCGCGGATCCGCGTTTCGTGAAGGCCGGACAGTGCGTCCGTAACGACGGGCCGGCCGGTGGGAAGCCGAAGCTGCTGATCGCCGACTGCGCCCCGCGGGCGTACGAGGTGCTGCGCCGGTTCGACGGGCAGACCAGCGGCGAGCGGGACGCCGAGGCGAAGTGCGGGGCGGTGGCGGGCTACACGGACTGGTACTTCTTCGACAGTGAGCTGGACTCGCTGGACTTCGTCCTCTGCCTGAAGAAACGCTGACCACTTCGGTAGCCAAAACTAGGGCTGTCTAGCGTGTACGCAAGACAGCCCTAGTTTTGGGACGAGAGCGGAAGACACGCCGCTAGCTCTCTCTAGCCATCTCTAGGTGCACGGCTAGACGGGCCGATACTGTGCGATGCGTGGATCCGGTCCGCAACCCGTACGCCCCGGGCGCCGGCCAGCGCCCGCCCGAACTCGCCGGGCGGGGGCGGGAACTGGATGTCTTCGACATCGTCCTGGAACGCATCGCCCGAGGCCGCCCGGAGCGCAGCCTGATGCTCACCGGGCTGCGCGGCGTCGGCAAGACGGTGCTGCTCAACACGCTCCGCTCACAGGCGATCAACCGGCTCTGGGGCACCGGCAAGATCGAGGCCCGGCCGGATCAGTCGCTGCGCCGCCCGATCGCCGCCGCCCTGCACATGGCGGTCCGCGAGCTGGCGCCCCGGCACCGCGCCCCGGACCGGATCGACGCCTTCCTCGGCGTGCTCAGGGCGTTCGCGCAGCGCACCGCGCCGACCGCACGCGGGGCCGCCGCCCCGAAGCTGCGCGACCGCTGGCAGCCCGGCATCGACGTGCCGGCGAGCAGCGGCCGGGCCGACTCCGGCGACATCGAGATCGACCTGGTCGAGCTGCTCACCGACGCTGCCGGGGTCGCCGCCGACGTGGGCACCGGGGTTGCCGTCTTCATCGACGAGATGCAGGACCTCGGCGCGGAGGACGTATCCGCGCTCTGCGCCGCCTGCCACGAACTCTCCCAGCTCGGCGCCCCGCTGATCGTGGTCGGCGCCGGTCTGCCGCACCTGCCGGCCGTGCTCAGCGCGGCCAAGTCGTACTCGGAACGGCTCTTCCGCTACCAGCGGATCGACCGACTGGACCGGCTCGCCGCCGACCAGGCGCTCTGCGCGCCGGCGGCGCGGGAGGAGGTCGAGTACGAGCAGAAGGCCCTGGACCTGCTCTACGAGAAGTCCGGCGGTTACCCGTACTTCGTTCAGGCGTACGGAAAGGCCACCTGGGACCACGCGCCCCGGTCCCCGATCACCGCGGCGGACGTCCGGGTCGCCGCCCCCGAGGCGGAGGCCGAACTGGCAGTGGGGTTCTTCGGTTCCCGCTTCGAGCGGGCCACCCCGGCCGAACGCGAGTACATGCGGGCCATGGCGACGCTGTCGCTGGTGCAGGCGGAGGACGACGGCGGCCGGGACGACATGGACGCGGCGGTGCCGACCGCCGAGATCGCCCGCACGCTCGGGCGCAAACCGGCCAGCCTCTCCCCCGCCCGCGACGCGCTGATCAAGAAAGGGCTGATCTACTCCGGCGAACGGGGCACCGTCGCCTTCACCGTCCCGCACTTCGGTCGATACCTGCGCACCCAACCCAGCTGACGGGTCAGACGCGGGACCAGGGCGGCGGGAAGAGCACCTCGCCCGACGGCGGCGCGGGCTCGCCGCTGACGTCCGGCGGCAGCACCAGCGCCTGCCAGGGCTCACCCAGACCGGACCACGGGCTGGTCAACCCCAGCCGGTCCGCCGGGTCGAACCCGAACCGCCGGTAGTAGCCCGGGTCGCCGAGCACCACCACCAGCCGCTCGCCCAGCTCGGTCGCCGCGTCCAGCGCGGCCTGCACCACGGCGGTGCCGTGGCCGACCCGCTGCCGGTGCGGGGCCACCCCGACCGGCCCGAGCGCCAGCGCAGGCCACCGGACCGCGTTGGACGTGACGTGGACGCGGCTCAGCAGGGCGTACCCGACAACCTCACCGCCGTACTCGGCCACCATGGCCAGCTCGGGAATCCACGCCTCGCTGCCCCGCAACTCCTCGACGAGCGTCACCTCGCCCGGGGTGGTGCCGTCCGGACGGGCGAACGCGGCGGCCAGCACCTGGCGGACCGGGCCGGTGTCGGCCGGCTCCTCGGGGCGCAACCGCAGCGTCGTCACCCGCGCGACGTTACCCGCCCCCGCCGGTCCATCAGCGACGGTCGCTCCAATCGGCGTGGCGTCCACCTGCACCGATCAGGATCGGCGGTTGTCGGGGTAGCCGCCGCTCCGACGGGGTATGACTGACCCATGAAACCCGTGCGCTTCCTCGCCCGCGTCATGTTGAGCGGCATCTTCGTGGTCAGCGGCGCCCGTCACTTCCAGCACCCCCAGCGCCTCGTCCCGACCGCCAAGCCGATCACCGACCGGGTCGCCCCCCTGATCCAACGGGCCGCCCCGCAGTTGCCCACCGACACCGAGACCCTGATCCGCGCCAATGCGGCCGTTCAACTCGCCGCCGGGCTGATGTTCGCCACGGGCAGGTTCACCCGGCCCGCCGCGCTGCTGCTCGCCGGCACCCTGGTGCCCACCACCGCCGCCGGCCATCCGTTCTGGAGCAACGACGATCCGGCGACGCGGACCAACAACCAGATCCACTTCCTGAAGAACCTCGGTCTCTTCGGCGGGCTGCTGCTGGCCGCCGCCGACACCGAGGGGAAGCCGGGTCTGCGCTGGCGGGCGGGCCATCGCATCGGCCACTCCCGCCGTTCCGTCCGGCGCGCCGTCCGTACGGCCCGCCGGGAGGCACGGATCGCCCTCCGATCGGCCGCCACGGCGCGCAAGCTCCCCGGCTGACCTGCATCAATCCGGCCACCACCCCCGCAAGGCCGCGAATTACCTGAACCACCCGACTGCCGTTAACGCGGTGGAAATGTCAAAAACATGTGTGGGATCGGACACGGTCGTATAACGCGGGAGGCATCAACGTGAGGCGCCGTTCTAGGCTCCGTACCGGACCTGGACGGATAGGACGACCTTGGTACGGGGGTGGCCACGCCATGCCGACGACCGTCGGTCGAGCGATGGACCGCCTCGCCCCGGTCCATCGCGCAACGCGTGGCATCGATCGCAGGACAGTCGTACGGATCGGCATCGTCGCCACCGTCGCCTACGCCGCATGGCTCGCCATCGGCCTGTTCGGGCGACCGTACAACTTCTTCGACATGAAGATCTACCACGGCGCGGTGGTGTGGTGGGCGAGCGGTCATGACCTCTACGACTTCATCGCACCGACCACCACCCTCGGCTTCACCTACCCACCCTTCGCCGCCCTGGCGATGCTGCCGATGGCGCCCCTGCCGGTCGAGGCCGCCGGCTGGGTCAACGCGGCGGGCAGCATCGGCGCGCTGGCCGTCGTGCTGGCCGCGCTGCTGCGCCCGATCGTCGACCGGCTCGGCTGGTCGCTCTGGTTCACCGTCGGGATCGCCACGTCGATGTCCGTCGCCCTCGAACCGGTCCGGGAGACCCTCGGGTACGGCCAGGTCAACCTGCTGCTCTTCGCACTGATCATGGCCGATATGGTCGGGTTGCGCTGGCGCTCCCGGCGTGGCACCCACGGCCGCCGCACCGACGGGGTCCTGCTGCGCTTCCTCTACAGCGGATCGTGGGCCGGCATGGGCATCGGTCTGGCCACCGCGGTGAAGCTGACCCCCGCGCTGTTCGTCGTCTACCTGCTGGTGACCCGGCAGTGGCGGGTCGCGGCCACCGCGGTCGGCACCACCATCGGCGTCACCCTCGGCACGTTCGCCCTGGTCGGCCCGGAGTCACGGGCGTACTTCACCGGGGTGCTCTGGCAGACCGAGCGGGTCGGCGCCGCCGACATGACTCCCAACCAGTCGCTGGCCGGCCTACTGGCCAGGCTGTACGACTCCATCGAGACGCCCGGCCTGCTCTGGCTGTCGTTCTCCGTGCTGATCCTGGCACTCGGGCTGTCCCGGGCCGCCACCGCCCGCGCCGACGGCGACGAACTGACCGCGTTCACACTCGTCGGGCTGACCGCCAACGTGATCAGCCCGATCTCCTGGACCCACCATCTGGTCTGGGTGATCCCGGCGATCATCGTGCTCGGCGACGCCGCGGTACGCCGACACGAGGCGAGTCGCGGCCTGGCCCTACGGGCCGCGCAGTCGTCGGCGTACAAGGGACCACCGGTCAACGGGCTGCGCCCGCCGATCTGGTACCCGACGCTGACCGGTCTGCGACACGCCGTCGCAGCCCTCGGTCTCTACCTGCTCTTCCTGGTCTCGCCGATCTGGCCGTACGAGCACCAACTCCCGGAGGTGTCCCACTACCACGACGGCCTGTTCGGCGCGCTGATGGAGAACTCGCTGGCACTGGCGCTCATCGTGCTGGTGGCCACGCTGCCCTGGCGGCCGGGTGCCGAACCAGCGTTCTACACCGACCGGCTGGCCCGCGTACCGGCCGTCGCCGGCCGGCGCTGACCTGCCGCGCGGGGCCGCCGACGCCTGCTACCGAAACCGACCCGGTCCGGTCAGGGGCAGTTGACCCACTCCTCGGTGCCGTCGGCGAATACCTGCCGTTTCCAGATCGGCAGTCGTGCCTTGACCTCGTCGACCAGCCGGGCGCAGGCAGCGAAGGCCGCAGCCCGGTGCGCGGTGCTGACCGCCGCGACCAGGGCGGCGTCGCCGATCTCCAGCCGGCCGATCCGGTGCGAGACCGCGACCGCGTAGACGTCGGGGTCGGCGGCGATCTCGGCGGCGACCTCGCGGAGCACGACCTCCGCGCTCGGGTGCCCCTCGTACTCCAGCAGGGTGACCGGCCGGCCGTGGTCGTGGTCGCGGACGACGCCCTGGAAGGAGACGACCGCGCCGGCCCGGCGGCCGGCGACCGCCGCCTCGTGGGCGGCCACGTCCAGCGGCCCGTCGGTGACGGCGAGGACGGTCACGGCCCCGTCGGCGTCCATCACGAGCGCTCCCCCGGCAGCAGCGGCAGCGGCACGACCGGCACCCGCGCGCCGACCTCGCCGGTGGCACCGGGCCGGATCACCGCGAAGCCGTCCGCGCCGGCCAGCCCGCGCAGCATCGCCGAGCCGACGTGGCGCACCGGGTGGGCGGTGCCCGCCGCCCGGTCCAGCCGGACCAGCGCCAGATGGGTGTACGCGCCCCGTCCGGGCACCGGCTCGGCGAGCGCGGCGTGCGGCAACTCCGGCACGGGCCGACCGGTCAGCCCGGCCAGCAGCGGCGCGACCAGGGAGACCAGGGCGACGATCGCGGACTGTGGGTTGCCCGGCAGCCCGGCCACGAACCGGAGCCGCCCGTCGGCGCCGGCCACCCGGGCCAGCAGCATCGGAAAACCGGGACGGACCGCGACGGTGTTCACCACGTACTCCGCACCCAACGCCGCCAGCGCCGGGTGCAGGTGGTCGACCGGGCCGTGCATGGTGCCGCCGGTGGTGCAGACCAGGTCGGCGCTGTCGAGCGCGGCGCGCAACGCGGCGACGTGGGCGGGGAGCGTGTCCGCGACCGGACCGACCACGTCGGCGGGGCGCACCTGGCAGCCGTAGCGGCGCAGCCAGCCCGGCACCGCCGGGCCGAGCGCGTCGCGGACCCGGCCGAAGCCGGGTGGACCGGCGCTCAACAGCTCGTCGCCGAAGACCAGCAGCGCGGCCCGGGGCTGTCGGCGCACCCGTAGCTGGTCGTGGCCGCAGGAGGCGGCCAGCCCGATCAACGCCGGGTCGACCGGGGTGCCGGCGGGGAGCAGTTCCTCGCCCGCGTTCGCCTCCTCACCCGGCTCCCGCCACTCCGGGTTCGGTCGGGGTGTGCCGGTGACGCGCCCGTCCGGCGTACGGCTCGACTCCTCGACCCGCAGTACGGCGCTGGTGCCCTCCGGGACCATCGCCCCGGTGGCGATCTCGACGGTGGTGCCGTCGGCGGTCAACGGCGGCGGGGTGTTCCCGGCCAGCGCCCGCCCGACGACGTCCCACGGGCCGGGACCCCGCACCGCCCAGCCGTCCACGCTGGAGGTGGGGAAGGCGGGCAGGTCGGTCCGGGGGCTCAACGGCTCGGCGAGCGTGTGCCCGTCGGTGTCGGCGAGCGGCCGGGTGACCACCGGCAGGGCGGCGGCGAGGCCAGCCGCGTACACCCGGGAGCGGGCCTCCTCCCAGTCTGCCGGCGGCAGCGCGGCGGCCTCCGTCGCCGTGGCAGCGGTTTTCGTGCCCACCGGCTGGCCCTCCCTTCCCCGGGGTGCGTCTCGTCGTGGCGAGCCTATCGCCGTGCCGCCCGGTGCCACGCGTCAGTGGTCGCCACCGCGCACCTGGTCCACCGCGTGGGCCAGGATGGGTCCGAGCACCGCAAGGCCGTCCCTGGCCCCACCGGTCGACCCGGGTAGGTTGACCACCAGCATCCGGCCGGCCACCCCGGCGAGCCCCCGCGAGAGTGCCGAGCTGGGGACGCGGTCCCGGCTGTGCGCGCGGATCGCCTCGGCGATGCCGGGGATCTCGTAGTCGAGCAGGGCCCGGGTCACGTCCGGCGTCCGGTCGGTCGGGGTGATTCCGGTGCCGCCACTGGTCAGCACCACGTCGACGCCGTCGGCGAGGGCGGCCCGCAGCGCCTCGCCCACCGGCTCCCCGTCGGGTACCACCACCGGGTCGTCGACGGCACAACCCAGCTCGCGCAGCCCCGACACCAGCAGTGGTCCGCTGGTGTCGGCATAGACGCCAGCGGCGGCCCGGTTGGAGGCGACCACCACCCGCGCGCGGATCACGGCCGGTCCACCGGGCGGACCCACTCGCCGGTCTTGCCGCCTTCCTTGCGGAGCACCCGGACGGCCTCCACGCTGGCGGCCGGGTCGACCGCCTTGACCATGTCGACCAGGGCGAGGCCGGCGACCGCCACGGCGGTCAACGCCTCCATCTCCACCCCGGTGCGGTCGGCCGTCCGCGCCGTCGCGATGATCTCGACGGTGTCGGCGGTGAGTTCGAGGTCGACCGTGACGCCGTGCAGCGCGATCGGGTGGCAGAGCGGGATCAGGTCGGGGGTGCGCTTGGCGCCCATGATGCCGGCGAGCCGGCCGACCGCGAGGGCGTCGCCCTTGGGCAGGCTGTCGCGGCGTAGCAGGTCGACCACCTCGGCGGTGGTGCGCAGCCGGCCGGCGGCGACGGCGAGCCGGCCGGAGACCGGCTTGGCGGAGACGTCGACCATGCGGGCGGCGCCCGCCGTGTCGACGTGGGTGAGCTGCCCGGGTTCGGTCACGGCGCCGAGCCTATCGTCCGGTCTCCGTACGGCGCTCCGGTCCTGGTACGCCCCGACGGCGCAGACCGGCGGATCGTGCCGCGTCCCACGGTGACCACCGGCGCCGTACCACGATCCGCACCGGGCGATCCGGGCACGGCGATCTGCACCTCCGGGCCAACAATGGCCCATATCTCCGAGAATGCGACGACACGGTTCCCGGCCGACCCGAGAATCCGGTCTCGGACCCCAATCATTCGCAATTCAGCAGCCGGGTACAGTTCCGAATCATCTCGACCGGCCCCTCGCCTGATCCGACGGAGGACTCGAACCGAAGTCCGGATGAACAGTGCTCGCCCTGCCGCGACACTGGGACTGCCCTGGGTCTTCCCCCACATCGACCCGAACACCTGACGCATCGGCGCGCGTACGCAAAAGAAGGACCTTACCGCTCTCCGCACAGACCCGATAAACGGAAAGTCATGAATAGCCACAGTGTTGGCTTATGTTGAATGAAATTACATATACACCTCCTAATTATCGCCAACCTCACTTAGGCTGCCAATCGTCAACGAAGCAGCACATCGCCAGCAAATAAGGCGGGTGCCCGGGTGGCGAGGGAGGCAGTACATGCGCGGCAGCGAGTGGGGCTGAGTTCGGTACCTGTGGCCTTTGGATCCCGCGCGATAGGCTGCGGCCAGAGGTGAGGTAGTCAGCCGGGAGTGGTGTGACTCTTACCAGGCGACGCGAGAATGAGACCGATCGGCAGCTCCGGCTGCTCGTCGGTCTCGTCGTCGTTCTCGCGACCTGCATGGCCCTCGCCGCGCTCTGGGCCACCGTGGTCTCCGTCCCACCCCGGTCCATCGACGACGCAGCCGTGCTGCTCGCCCTCGCTCTGATGGTCGCGTTGGGCACCTCGGTCAAGGTCCGCATCCGGATCAGGTCCACCACCCACCTGATCAGTTGGAGCGAGATGGCGATCGTGCTCACCGTGGCCCTCGCGCCCCTGCCCTGGGCCGTGCTCTGCACGGCCGTCGGCGCCGCGCTGGCCTCCTGGCGCCTCCCCGCGATCAAGTTGTTCTTCGGCGTCGGCAAGAACACCATCCTCGCCTCCGTGGCCGGCGCCACGCTGGCGGCCCTGAACTGGGCGCCCACCATGGGCATCGCCCGGCAGGTCGGGCTCCTGGCCATCGCCTACCTGGTCGCCGCCCTGCTGGACGACGTGCTGGCGATACCTGTCATCGCCATCGCCTCGGGCACCCGGATCTCCCGCCAGTTCCGCAGCAACCTCGATTTGCGGATCGGCGGCTTCGTGGTGCGGTTCGTGGTGGCCGCCTGCACCCTGGTCCTGCTCCGCGCCGACCCCCGGCTGCTGCTGGCCGTGCCACCCCTGGTGCTCAGCCTGCACCTCGCCTACTCCACCCGGATTCGCACCCGCACCGAGCAACAGGCGTGGCAGCGGCTCGCCCGAACCACCGACGCGCTGAACGTGGTGGACCTCGACAAGGTCCTCACCACCGCGGTGACCCAGGCCGCCGAACTCTTCTCCGCCGACGAGGTCGAGATCGTGCTCGGCTACGACGGCCGGACGATCCGCGGCGCCGGCGGCGCCATCACGTACGACGGGCCGGCCAGCGAACCCAGCCCGATCGACGGCGCGGTGGTCACCGCCCGCCTCGAGGGGCACGACCGGACCGTCGACGTCGGCACCCTGCGACTGCGCTTCCACGGGCCGGTGCGACTCTCCGAACGCGAGCAGTACACCCTGCGCACCTTCGCCTCGGCGCTGTGCACCGCCGTCCGCAACGCCCGGGCGTACGCCGAACTGGCCCGGGTGGCCGCCGAACACGAGCACGCCGCCACCCACGACGCCCTCACCGGCCTCGCCAACCGCCGGCACCTGCTGGAGAGCGGCACCGAACTGCTCGGCACGCGACACGCCGAGGGAATCACCGCGCTGGTCCTGATCGACCTCAACCACTTCAAGGAGGTCAACGACACCCTCGGCCACGCCGCCGGGGACCAGGTCCTCACCCAGGTCGCCGACCGGCTTCGCGACGCCGCCCGGGACATCGACCTGGTGGCCCGTCTCGGCGGCGACGAGTTCGCCGTGCTGCTGCGCGGCCTGCCCGCCCCCGCGGTCGCCGCGCACCGGGCGGAAACGCTGATCGGCGTCCTGCACGAGCCGTTCGACGTGGACGGGATGCGAATCAGCGTGGAGGCCAGCGGCGGCATCGCCGCCGCCCCGTCCAGCGGCGGCATGCCGGAACTGCTGCGCCGCGCCGACGTGGCGATGTACCAGGCCAAACGGGCCGGGCAGCGGATCGCCACGTACGCCCCGACCCGGGACACCGCCGACGTCGGCCGGCTCACCCTCGGCGGTGAACTGCCCCGGGCCGTCGCCGACCAGGAGTTCACCGTCAACTTCCAGCCCATCGTGGATCTGGGCACCGGCGCGGTGACCGGCGCCGAGGCACTGGCCCGCTGGCGCCACCCCGTGCACGGCATGATCGACCCGCTGCGTTTCATCGAGGCCGTCGAACGCTCCGGCCTGCTGCCGGCGTTCGCCGAGGCGATCCTCGACCAGGCCCTGCTGGCCGCCGTCACCTGGCGTACCGCCGGCTTCGACCTGCCGGTCTCGGTCAACGTGTCCCCACGCAGCCTGCTCGACGCCCGCTTCCCCGGCGCGGTCCTGGCCCGGCTGCGGGCCCACGACCTGCCGCCGGACCGACTCGTGCTGGAACTGACCGAGACGCTGACCCTCAGCCAGCTCGACGTCGTCGACCAGGTGCTCAACCGGCTGCGCGACGCTGGAGTCCGGCTCGCCCTCGACGACTTCGGCACCGGCTACTCCTCACTCTCCCTGCTCTCCCGCATTCCCGTCCACGAGCTGAAGATCGACCGGAGCTTCGTCACCGCGATGGACGGCTCACCGGAGGCCGCCGCGGTCATCCGCTCCACCCTCGACCTGGGTCGCAGCCTCGACCTGACCGTGGTGGCCGAGGGCGTGGAGAGCGAGCCGCAGCGCCGAGCCCTCTGGGAACTGGGCTGCGCCGCCGGGCAGGGTCACCTCTTCGCCCGCCCGCTGCCCGCCGGCGGTCTCCTGGCCGCCCTGCACCGCGGGCCGGGTGGTCGCCCGGGCGTCCTCGTTCCACCGCTGCACGACACCGGCGCCGTCATCCGGCTCGCCGCCGGCCGCCGTCCACCCGCGCGGCCCCGCAACGCCGGTCTGCCACACTTGCCGGCGTGACCGCCCCCACCCGAGCTGCCCGCACCTGGCGGGCCGTCGACTCCACCGCCGGCGGCCTCACCCTCGACCTCGGCCTGTACGCCGTATCCGCCGCCTTCGCCGCGATCACCGCGGTCACCTCCACCCTGCCCCCGCACCGCGCCTGGGGAGGCGTCGCCGCGGTCGGCTACCTGCTCGCCGCCCTGCTGTCCACCGGTCAGCTCCTCGCCCGCCGGCAGCGCCCGGCCTGGGCCGGCACCGCCGCCCGCTCGGCGGTCACCGGGCTGACCTGGCTCACCACCGCCCTGCTGCCCCTCGTGGCGCAGAGCGTGCAGCGGGCGGCCGGGCGTACCGACCGGGCGCAGGAGGAGGTGGTGGTAATCGAGCACGCCGGGATCCGGCTGACGGAGACCGGCACCCCGTACCTCGGTCACGACGCCATCGCGGCGCTCCCCGCCGACGAACGGCTGCTCGGCTACACGCCCTACCAGCCGGGGATGGCGCTCTTCGGGCTGCCCCGGGCCGCCGCCGACGCCTGGTGGACCGACTCCCGGGTCTGGTTCGCGCTGGTCACCGCGCTGGTGCTGGCGCTGGCCGTGGCTACCCTGCGCGACACCCGCCGATTCCCCACCGGGCGGCCGGCCCCCGCCGCGGTGCTGCGCGGCGTCCAGGCCGCCACCGTGCTGCCGGTCTGCGCGCTCACCCTCGCCACCGGCGGCGACGACCTGCCCGTACTCGCGCTCTGCCTGCTCGCCCTGGCGTTCGCCGCCGCCGGCCGACCCGCCGCGACCGGCATCGCCGTCGGGCTCGCCGGGGCGCTGAAGCTCTTCGCCTGGCCGGTCGCCCTGGTGCTGATCTTCTGGGGCGTCACCCGGCGGGCCGGCCTGCGGGTCGCCGCCGGGGCGCTCGGCCTGCCGGTCCTCGCCCTGCTCCCCGCCCTGCTGGTCGACCGGGACGCCCTGGTGGAGAACGTGCTGCGGTTCCCGCTCGGCCACGGCCTGGTCACCAGCCCTGCACAGTCGCCCTTCCCCGGGCACCTCGTGGCGACCACGCTGCCGGCCGGCCGGGTGATCGCCGCCGCGCTGCTCGTCGCGGCCGGACTGGCCATCGCCGGCCGGCTGCTGCTCCGCCCGCCCCGCACCGCCGCAGCCACCGCGTTGATCTGCGGGTACGGCCTGCTAGCGGCGATCCTGCTGATGCCCTCCACCCGCTTCGGGTACCTCCTCTACCCGCTCGCCCTGCTGGTGTGGGCCCCCGCGCTGATCCTCGCCCCCCACTCGTGTTCCCGTTTCCCGGGCGGAGTCGCACGCCAGGGCGTAGACCTGGAGACATGAGCACCTACCGCGATCGTGAGGACGCCGGCCGGCAGCTCGCCGAACGACTGACCGGCCTTGTCGGCCAGCCCGACGTCATCGTGCTGGGACTGGTCCGCGGCGGCGTGCCGGTGGCACGGATTGTCGCCGACCGGATCGGCGCCCCGCTGGACGTGCTGGTGGTCCGGAAACTGGGCATGCCGTTCGCCCCCGAGGTCGCCTTCGGCGCGCTAGGGCCCGGCGGCGTCCGCGTGCTCAACGACCCGGTCGCCGCCCGGCTCGGCCCCGACGACGTGGCCGAGGTGCAGCGTCGCGAGCAGGCCGAACTGGACCGGCGGGAGGCCCGCTACCGGGCCGGTCGCCCACCGCTGGACCTGTCCGGGCGTACCGCCGTGATCGTGGACGACGGACTGGCTACCGGCGCCACGGCTCGGGTCGCCGTCGAGGTCGCCCGCCACCTCGGCGCCCGCCGGGTCGTCGTCGCGGTGCCGGTCGGCTCGCAGGAGGCGTACGAGATGCTGGCCGCCGAGGCCGACCAGATCGTCTGCGCCCAACGTCCGCCCGACTTCGGGGCGGTCAGCGCCTACTACGACGACTTCCACGAGGTCTCCGACGACGAGGTAGCCGAGGCGCTGACCGCGACGGCCTGAAAATTCGCCCACACCGGGTACGGTCGAACAATGCAGCTCACCTGTCCCAAGTGTCACGGAGACATGCGCCAGTACGAGCGCAGCGGAGTCGTCATCGACCAGTGCAGCGAGTGCCGGGGAATCTTCCTCGACCGCGGCGAGCTCGAGAAGCTCTTCGAGGCCGAGGCGAACTGGAACCAGCAGCACACCGCCGGGGTGCCGGGGCAGCAGCCCCACGCGGCCCCCGGCCCGCAGCACGCTCCCGCCC
>NZ_SMKN01000143.1 GCF_004348675.1 Micromonospora sp. KC606
CTCCCCATCCCACCACCACCGCCCCCACGCCGCGTCGATCACGGAGTTGGCAGGGCAGCCCGGTCTGTCCCCGCCAACCTCATGATCAGCCGGTGACGGTGGGGTGGGTTAGCCGGCCAGGTGGGACCAGCGGGGTTCCAGGGCGCGCCAGGGGCCCTGGGCGGCCACCGTTCCGCCCTGCAGGACCACCACGTGGTCGGCGCGGACCAGGGCGGCCCGCTTGGACGTGGAGCCGATCACGGTCACCCCGTGCTCGCGCAGCGCCGCCCAGAGCGCCAGCTCGGTGGTGACGTCCAGCGCGGACGAGACGTCGTCGGCGATCAGCAGCTCGGTACGCGGCGCCAGCGCCCGGGCCAGCGCCAGCCGCTGCAACTGCCCACCGGACAGCCGGGTCCCCTTGTGCCCGATGAGCAGCCCCAGCCCACCTCCGGCGGCGGCCAGGTCGTGTTCCAGCTGGGCTGTCGCCACCGCCCCGACCGCGTCCACGTCGTGCCCGAGGGCGACGTTGTCGGCGACCGTGCCGGACAGCACCCGGGGCAGCTGCCCCACGTACCCCACCTGCTGCGGGCGCAGGAACAGCTCCGGTTCGGTCACCGGCTCGTCGTTCCAGCGCAGCGTGCCGGTGTGGTGCACGATCCCGGCGAGCGCCCGCAGCAGCGAGGACTTGCCGGCGCCCACCGGCCCCACGACCAGCACCAGCTGCCCCCGCGACACGGTGAGGTCCACGTCGCGGACGGCCAACGTCCCGTCGCCGTGCAGGGCGCCGAAGCCGACCAGCTCCAGTCGCCGCAACGGCCGCCGGGCGGGCGGCTCGGGCGCGGGCGCGGTGCCGGCGGCGAGGTCCACGCCGGGCACCGGCGCCGAGTACGACGCCACCCCGCACATCGACACCGTCCGCCGGGTCCACACCTTCGCCGACGGGTAGTGCGACACCAGCGCCGCGGTCGTCCAGGCGAACCAGCGGGCCGCACCCAGGGTGGAGACCGCCACCAGGGTGCCACCGGCGGAGAGGCCACCGGCCAGGTAGAGCGCCCAGGCCCCGATCGGCAACAGTCCGCTGGCCACCGCCGGGGTGGACCGGGCCCACACCTGCATGGCGATCTCCCGGCGCTGCCGGTCGCTGCGCACCACGTCCAGTTGGGCGAGATGGTCGAGCACCGGCCGGGTGGCCCCGGCCAGCTTCACCGTGCGCGCCGCCGACAGCGACGACACCAGCGCCGTGGCGAACGCCGCCCGGGCCTTGACCGTGCCCCGGGCGGAACGTTCCAGGCGCGGACCGAACAGGGTCGCGGTCAGCCCCGAGACCACCATCGTGCCGACGAAGAACAGCCCCGGCACGATGCTGCCGGTCACCACCGTCATGCTCACCAGCAGCGCCAACGCGATGAACTGGTCCATCAGGTTGTCGGCCAGCTCCACCACCCGCTCGGTGTCGCCGCCCTGGGCCACCACCTCGGCCGGGGTGTGCTCGCTGACCCGGCGCGGGCCGGTCTGCCCGTGCACCAGCCGCAGGCTGATCCGCAGCATCTGGCGCACCCACCACTGCGGGAACCACGCGTTGGTCAGGTAGGGCAGCGGCAGCACCAGCAGCAGCGCGGCGGCGATACCGACCGCCGGCAGCCAGGGACTGCCACCGTCGACCACGTCCGCCCAGAGCCAGGGCAGCACCGAGCCGTCCAGGCCGAACAGCAGCATGACGGTGAACAGGCCGACCGAGACCAGCCCGTAGCGCGGGTCGTTCAGGCCCAGCCGCAGGATCTCCCGCATGGTCCGCGCGGGCGGCTGCGCAGGCAGCGGCGGCGGTTCGCCCTTCGGTACGGCCACCGGCCGCGGTGCCGCCACCGGCGCGACGACCTCCGGCTCGGCGTCCCACTCCCCGCCCGGCGCCGGCAGCAGGTCCACCCCGGCACGGGGCGCGCCCGCCCCGGCGTACGCTCCGGCGTGGCTGGCGGCGAGCAGTTCGGCGAAGCGGGCCGACTCGCGCAACGGACCGGCCTCCAGCACCGCGCCGTCGCCCATCACCACCACCTCGTCACAGCGCCGCACCGAGGACAGCCGGTGGGCGATGACGATGCCGATCCGGTCGGCGAGCAGCCGCTCGGTCGCCTCGCGCACCCGGTTCTCGGTGACCGGGTCTAGCCGGGCGGTGGCCTCGTCGAGGATCACCACGTGCGGGTCACGGACCAGGATCCGGGCGAACGCCACGAGCTGTTCCTGGCCGGCCGAGAGCACGTACCCGCCGTCGCCGAGCCGGGTGCCCAGCCCGCCGGGCAGTTCGGCGATCCAGTTGTCCAGCCCCAGCTCCGCCAGCGCCCGGCCGGCATCGTCGAGCAGGTCGGGGTCGAAGAGGGCGACGTTCTCGGCGAGGGTGCCGGCGAGGATCTCGGTGCGTTGCGGCACCACGGCGATCCACTGGCGCAGCCGTTCGACGTCGAGGTCGGTCAGGTCGGTGTCGCCGAGGAAGACCGTCCCGCGCGGCACGTCCACCGCCCGGGTGAGCACCTTCGCCAGCGTCGACTTGCCCGAACCGGTCCGCCCGACCAGGGCGTACGACCGGCCCCGGACGAAGCTGAGCCGCACGTCGCGCAGCGCCGGGCCACGCTGGGCGTCGCCGCTGGTCGGGTACCGGAAGCTGAGCCCACGCACGGTCAGGTCGCCCTCGGTCGGGCTCGCCCCGCCGGAGGGTTCCTGCCGGGCGTCGGAGAGCAGTTGCACCCGGGCCCACGCGCCGAGCGCGTACTGCACCTGCGGCACCCAGCGGGCGAGGTGCTCCGTGGTGGCGCCGAAGGCGATGGCGAGCAGCCAGATGGCGGTGAGCCGGGCTCCGTCGACCCGGCCGGTGGCCAGCGCCCACGCCCCGCCCAGCACCACGGCGACGACACCGACCCGAACCGCCCCGCCCGCGATGGCGGTGACCTCCGCCGTCATCCGGAACACCCGGCGGGCCCGGGCGAGGACCTCGGCGGCCCGCCGGGCGTAGAGGCGCAGCACGTACGGCCGGGCCAGGCTGGTCCGGACGTCGTCCTGGCCGTGCACGGCCTCCTCCATCACCGCTGCCAGATCCGACCAGGCCTCCTCCTCGGCCATCCGGGCCGGTGCGATGCGGGCCGTGGGGCGGCGCAGCACCACCGCGAGCAGCGCGGTCAGCAGCACCATGGCGACACCGGCCGGCCACCAGACGAAGACGGCGGCCACCGTGGAGAGCAGGCAGACCGCCAGCCCCTGCACCAGCCGGACACCGGTGCCCCGCACCTCGGAGGCGACCTGGTAGACGTCGTTGTCGATGCGGTCGAGCAGTTCGCCGACCGGGGTGGTCTCCAGGGTCGGCAAATCCTGACCGAGCGCCACCCGGCAGAGCCGGCGGCGCACGTCGGCGGACCAGTCGGCGGTCAGCCGGGCCATCACCAGGCCGATCACCAGATCGCTGCCGACGGCGGCGACCAGCGCCACGGCCAGCCCGACGAACCAGCCCACCGAACGGTGCACCAGGACGGGGCCGGCCAGCGCCGAGGCGGCGGCCTGGCCGGCGGCGGCGAGGACGACCAGGAACACCACCAGGGCCATCCGACGTGGCGCGGTGGCCCAGAGATCACGGAGCAGGCGCATGGGACGGTCCCTCCGGGACTCGGGGTGGGGTGGGGGCGGCGACCCCAGCCTGACCCTCCGACGGCGACCACTCAACGCATTTACGCCACCGGCAGACCCGCCGGCTCAGGTCCGGGCGACCCGCCGGACGATGCCGAGCAACGCCTCCTGCACGTCGGTGATCGGCCGGTCGGGCTGGAAGACCAGCCAGTCGACGGCCACCACGAGCCCGACCCCGAACAGCGCCGAGGAGGCGGTGCGCACGTCCAGGTCGGCCGGCAGCTCGCCGCTGTCCACCCCGGCGCGGACGGTCTGCGCGATCACCTCGATCGCCTCGTCGCGCAGCAGCCGCAGGGTCTGTTGCCACTCGCGGTTGGTCCGCCACATCTCCGACAGCAGCAACTGGGCGAAGGCCCGGTAGCGCCGGATGTACTCCAGTTCGGCCCGCACCAGGGCGGCGAGCGCCTCGCGTGGGGGCAGCCCCGCCACCGCGGCCCGGAAGTCGGCGGTGAGCAGGCCGATGCCGTGGCGCAGCAACTCCTCGAAAAGGACCGTCTTGGACTCGAAGTTGTAGTAGACGGTGCCCTTGGCCACCCCGGCGCGGGCGGCGATGTCGTCCACGGTGGTGGCCGAGAAGCCCTGCTCGGCAATGAGTTCCACGGCCGCCACAAAGAGGCGTTGCCGGGTGTCCTCCCGCCGTCGTGATCGTCCGTCCGTCACTGGCCCTCCCCGTCGAACCGGCCGGTGCGGGCCGGGGTCCGCCTGTCGGCGTATCGCCGCGTGGCCCAACAGCATCCTCACATGCTCAGTTCGGGGTGCAGCCGGGCCGGGGTCAGCCGGCGCGAGCGGCGGGCCGCCACGACGGTCAGCAGCAGCGCCGCGACGCCGAACCCCGCGATGACCAGCGCGCCGGTGACCACGGTTGCGGCGGGGCCGCCGTTGACGGTGTGCCGCAGGCTCTGCACCACGTAGGTCATCGGCAGGTACGGGTGGATCGCCTGGAAGAAGCTCGGTGACGTCTGGACCGGGTAGGTGCCACCGGAGGAGGTGAGCTGGAGCATCAGCAGGGCCAGCGCGGCGAGCCGGCCGGCCGGGCCGAGCTGCGCGCCGAGCCACTGCATGATCGCGGTGAACGCGAGCGAGGTCAGGGCGAGCAGCCCGAGGGTGGCGGCCGGGTGGACCGGGTCGAGGCCGAGCGCCAGGGTGACCACGGTGAAGAGCACCCCGGCCTGGGCCAGCCCGATGGCCGCGGCGGGCAGCCAGCCGGCGAGCGCGACCCGCCAGGCGGGCGCGCCGGACATCACGTGCCGGCGGTTCACCGGCCGCAGCAGCATGTACGTGATCATCGCGCCGACCCAGAGCGCCAGGGCCAGGAAGTACGGCGCGAAGCCCACCCCGTACGAGCCGGCGGGGTGTTCGCTGCTGCGGTCCAGCCGGACCGGGTCGCCGAGGATGCCGGCGCGGTCGGCGGCGTCGTCGTACCCGGGGATCTTCTGTTCCCCGGCGGCCAGGCCGTCGGCGAGCTGGCCGGCGCCACCCTCCAGTTTGGTCAGGCCGGCGGCGAGTTGCGCGCCGCCACCGCCGAGCTGGGCCAGGCCGCTGTCGAGGTCGCGGGCGCCGGTGGAGAGCCGGAACAGCGCGCCGCGGATCTGTTGGGCGCCGGTGGCGGCCCCGCCGAGCCCGTCGCGCAGTTCGGCGTTGCCCTTGGCGACCCTGCCGGTGGCGTCGGCGAGCTGGCCGAGGCCGTCGGCGAGTTGGTGGACCTTGGTCCGCGCGTCGGCGACGTCGTCGGCCAGGTGCGGTGCGGCGGCGGCGACCTGGCGGGCGGAGGCGGCCACCTGGCGCATCTCCTTCTTCAGCTTCGCCAGGTCGAGCCGATCCAGGGTGCCGGTTATCTTCCCGGCGGTGTCGACGAGGTCGTCGGCGGCCTGCCGGGCGGCGGTGACGTCCCGGTCGTCGGCCAGTTCGGGGTGCTTGGCGACGAGCGCGTCGAGCCGGTCGCGCACCTTGCGCGCCTGGGCGGCGGCGGCGTCGGCCTGCCGCGGCAGGGCGTCGAGGCCGCCGGCGAGCGCGTCGGCTCCCTCGGCGATGGCGGTGGCGGCCCGGGCGATGGTGTCGGCGTTCTTCCGCAGCACCGGCTCGACCGTGCCGGTGGCGGCGTCGACGGTGCCGACCGCGGCGTCGACCCTGTCGGCGGCGGCCCGGGTCTGGGTGGCGACCTGGGCGCTGCCGTCGGCGAGCTGGGCGGCGCCGGTACGCAGCTTGTCGATGCCGCCGGTGAGCTGGTCGGCGCCCCGGGCGGCCTGGCCCAGGCCGGCGGAGAGCTTGCCGGCACCCGCCTCGGCGTCGCCGAGGCCGCCGGACAGCCGGTCGGCGCCGTCCTGTGATCGGGTCAGCCCGTCGGCGAGTTGCCCGGCCCCGTCGGCGGCCCGACCGGTCTCGGCCTTCAGGTCGGTGAAGCCGACCAGCATCCGGTCGAAGTAGCCCCCGGCGGCGCTCTCCGCGGCGGCGGCCCGGATCTCGCTGAACGCCGAGCGCGCCAGCAGACCGGAGAGGTAGTTGGTGGCGTCGTCGTTGACCACCTTCAGTTCGGCGGGCCGGGCCGGGTGGTCCGGATCGGGGTTGGCGGCCAGGGTGGCCGAGAAGTCCTCCGGGATGGAGAAGACCAGGTGGTACCGGCCGGTGCGGAGGCCGGCGGTGGCATCCTGAGCGTCGGTGACGGTCCAGCCGAAGACCCTCCGGTGGAGCAGCTCGTCGGTGAGGTCCTGCCCGGCGTGCACCTCGCCGCCGTCGGCGGTCTTCGCCGGCCGGTCGGCGTTGACCAGCGCCACCGGGATGCGGTCCATGTTCCCGTACGGATCCCAGAAGGCGTAGAGGTAGAGGGCCCCGTAGAGCAGCGGGACCACGGTGAGGACGGCGAGCGCGGCGCGCGGCAGCCGCCCCCGGGTCATCCGGCGCAGCTCGAAGCGGGCCAGGCGGAAGACGCTCATCGGGTCACCTCGGCGGTGTCGGAGGCGGCGGAGCCGGGGGCCCCGCTCGCGGGAGGGGCGGTCTTGTCGGGATCGGCAGCCGGCACGGCGGCGAGGGTTTCGAGGGCCGGCTGCTCGGGCACGGCGGGCGGCGAGACGGTCGGGTCGACGCGGGCCGGCAGGGTGGGGTCGCCGATGCGGTGCGCGACCGCCGGGGTGCCGAATTCGACGGCGCGGGCGCTGGCGACGACGGCGTACCCCTGGTCGGAGAGGCGGGCCAGGGCGGCCCAGAGCCAGGCCCGCTCGTCGGCGTCCGTGCCGGCGTCGACGTCGTCGGCGACGATCAGGCTGGGCCCGCACAGGGTTGCCAGCACCAGGCCGAGGACCTGCCGCTGCACCGGGGTGAGGTCCCGGCCGCGCAGGTTCGGATCCAGCGGGACGTCGTCGGTGAAGCCGGCGCCGGAGAGCGCGGCGGCCAGGGCGTTTTGCCGGTACGCCCGACGGGCACGGAGGGCGGCGACCGGTACCAGTTGCCGGCGGCGGCGCGGCACCGGCCCGAGCAGCAGCAGGCGTTCCTGGATGTGCTCGGCGACGGTGAGCGCGGGATCGGGCTCGTGCACTCCGGCGACCTGGCCGAGCGCGGCCGGGCCGTGGGTGCGCAAGCTGCCGGCGGTGTACGGGAACCGGCCGGAGAGCGCGAGCAGCAGCGAGGTACGCCCACTGCCGGGCGGCCCGGTGACCGCGTGCAGCTCGCCCGCCTCGGCCGTCAGGTCGACGTCCCGGTACACCCAGCCCCGGCGGGTGCGAAGCCCCAGCCCGTGCGCCTCGACGATCCTCATCCGACATCCTTGAACTGACTAGTCAGTATAAAAACATGTCCAGCGTATCGCCGGGCGGGCGGTTCGGAAGAGTCGGGCATCCGTGATCTCCGCCATGTCCGGCGGCACTTCCTCACAGCCTGCGGCATCCTGCGGGATCCACATGACCGGCAGCCCCGACCTGCCGCAAGCCACCCCCGGTGAGGACGCCAGCGTCGGACCAGCGGACGCACCGACCGCCGGGCAGTCCACGGCCAGGCAGCGCACCGAGCGGGAGGCCCGCGCCGAGCGGGAGGCTCGCGCCGAGCGGGAGGCTCGCGCCGAGCGGGAGGCCCGCGCCGAGCGGGCCGTCCGGGGAGGGCTGACGCGGGCGGATCAGAACAACACGGTGGCCAGGGTGCCGACCGGGCGGAAGCCGCAACGCTCGTAGACCCGGCGGGCCGACAGGTTGAAGTCGTTGACGTAGAGGCTGACCGTCGGGGCGACCCGCAGCAGGGCGTCGCGCACCACGGCGGCCATGGCCGCCGTGGCGATCCCCCGGCCGCGCCACTCCGGCGCCACCCAAACCCCCTGCACCTGGGCCGTCTGCCGGGTCACCACCGCCAGCTCGGCCTTGAACACCACCTGGCCGTCGACGAGGCGCGCGTACGCCCGTCCGGAACGGACCATGTCGTTCACCCGCCGCCGGTAGGCCCGCCCGCCGTCCTCAGCCAGCGGCGACACGCCGACCTCCTCGGTGTACATGGCGACCGCCGCCGGGAAGATCAGATCCATCTCTCCGCCGCGCACCCGGCGCACGTGCGGGTCGGCGGGCACCTCGGGCAGCGCGTCGGTAACCAGCAGTGGCTGGTTCGGCCGGACGTCCCGGGCCGGCCCCCAGTACGCCGAGAGCCGGTCCCAGAGCCCGAGCACCGCGTCGGCCCGTCCGACGATCGAGGAGCAGATCCGCTCCTCGGTGGCGAGCTGCTCGGCGAAGGCGGCCACCGCCGGCTCGGTGGCGAGCACCGGGGTGAGGTTGCCACCCAGCCAGCAGATCGACTCCAGGTGGCGGCGCGAACCGTACCCGAGCAGCCGCCCCTCGGCGCGCCACCAGGCCAGACCACGGGCGGTGATCCGCTCGGCGACCTGCGCACCCGCGATCGGGTCGAGGTCGAGCAGCCGCTCGACCGCCCGGCGCTCCGACTCCCCCAGTTGGCGTACCGGCACCGTCAGCACGGTTACCAGCCTGCCAGATGGGGGCGGGAGCGCGCGGGCCGACCGGATCAGACGGTCGCCGGCTCCGGCGTGACCTCGACCGGCCGGCTCCGGGCGGCCCACCGCACCACCGGGGGCACCAGCGCCCCCAGCAGCAGGAACCACCCGCCCAACAGCAGCCAGCCCGGCGCCCCCCAGCCGACCGCGAGGCTGGTGACCACCACCGGCGCGACCATCCCGCCGAGCTGCATGCCCATCCCGTACGCCCCCTGGTACTGGCCCTGGGCATGGGCGGGGGCGAGGCCGAACGAGATACCCCACCCGGCGGCGGCGTGCCACAGCTCGCCCAGGACGTGCACCAGCGACCCGGCCAGCAGCAGCCCCACCGCCACCGGGGTGGGCGCGCTCCCGCTGGCGGCGAAGAGCGCGCAGGCCACCGCGATCACCACGCCAGCCCGCCGGGCGGCCGACCCGGCTCCGGCCAGCTCCTCGGTGCCACGTGAGGCACGGACCTGGAAGAGCACCACGATCACCGTGTTGACCAGCATGCAGGCCGACACGATCCAGCGGGGCGCGGTGGTGTGCCCGGCGATCCAGAGCGGCAGGGCGATGTTGAGCAGCCCGAAGTGCATCGACATCAGCCCGTCGAGGACGGCGAAGGCGAGGAACGGGCGGTCCCGCAGGGCGATCAGCCGTGGCCCATGGGCGGGGGCCGGCACCGGTGGCAGCGGCGTCAGCCGGAGCAGGATCGCCGCCGCGAGCAGGTACGTGGCACAGTCGAGCAGGATCAGCGCGACGTACCCGGCGCGGGTGTCGGCCGCGATCCCCACGCCGGCGACCACGGCGCCGACGGAGATCCCGACGTTGGTGACCGCTCGCAGGTACGCCCGGGTGCGGACCCGCTGGTCGGCGGGGACGGCCCCGGCGATCAACGCGCCCCGGGCACCCCTGGTCGCGGCGTCGGCCACCGCCATCAGCACCCCGACCACCAGGAAGGTGGCGAACGACCGGACGGCCACCAGGGCGGCGGTGCACGCGGCGCAGGCGAGCAGCGCGCCGACCTGCATGCCGCGCGGGCCGTGCCGGTCGGCGAGGTAGCCCATGGGCGTGCTGGCCACCAGGGCGACCAGCGCGGTGACGGTGAGGCCGAGGCCGACCTGGGTCACCGACAGGCCGACCGAGCGGGTCAGGAAGAGCGCGCTGACGGTCAGCCAGGTGCCCCGCCCGACGGTGTTGACCAGGGTGGAGAGGGCAAGCGTCCGGGCCGGCCCCGGTTCGGGAAGCAGTCGCACCGGCACACCCTAGCAAGACGTACGTACGGTTTTCTTTCCCGGCCGGCCACACCACCCGCCCTCCGCACGGCACAAACAGAGAAAGAGTGGCTGTTCCTCGCGGAACAACCACTCTTTCCCGCGCGCCGTGCGCCGCAGCGCGGCACGAAGGGCCGTCGGGGGAGGGTCAGTGGACGGTGACCGTGGCCCCCGGAACCAGGGCGCGCAGCTCCTCGGGGAGCTCCGCGCCCATCTCGTCGGCGAGCCGGAGCGCCTCCTCGATCAGCGTCTCGACGATCTGCCCCTCGGGCACGGTCTTGATGACCTGGCCCCTGACGAAGATCTGCCCCTTGCCGTTGCCGGAGGCGACGCCGAGGTCGGCCTCCCGGGCCTCGCCCGGACCGTTCACCACGCAGCCCATCACGGCCACCCGCAGCGGCACCGGCAGCCCCTCCAGGCCGGCGGTGACCTCCTCGGCGAGCTTGTAGACGTCCACCTGGGCCCGGCCGCAGGACGGGCAGGAGACGATCTCCAGGCCGCGCTCGCGCAGGCCCAGCGACTCCAGGATCTGATTGCCGACCTTGATCTCCTCCACCGGCGGGGCGGACAGCGAGACCCGGATCGTGTCGCCGATCCCCTCGGCCAGCAGCGCGCCGAAGGCGACCGCCGACTTGATGGTGCCCTGGAACGCCGGGCCAGCCTCGGTCACGCCCAGGTGCAGCGGGTAGTCGCACTGCTCGGCGAGCTGCCGGTACGCCCGGATCATCACCACCGGGTCGTTGTGCTTGACCGAGATCTTGATGTCCCGGAAGCCGTGCTCCTCGAACAGCGAGCACTCCCACAGCGCCGACTCGACCAGCGCCTCGGCGGTGGCCTTGCCGTACTTGGCCAGCAGCCGCTTGTCCAACGAGCCGGCGTTGACCCCGATCCGGATCGGCACGCCGGCGTCACCGGCCGCCTTGGCGATCTCGGCGACCTTGTCGTCGAACTGGCGGATGTTGCCCGGGTTCACCCGGACGGCCGCGCAGCCGGCGTCGATCGCGGCGAAGACGTACTTCGGCTGGAAGTGGATGTCGGCGATCACCGGGATCTGCGACTTGCGCGCGATCGCCGGCAACGCCTCCACGTCGTCCTGGCTCGGCACGGCCACCCGGACGATCTGGCAACCAGACGCGGTCAACTCGGCGATCTGCTGGAGGGTGGCGTTGACGTCGGAGGTGAGGGTGGTGGTCATCGACTGCACCGACACCGGCGCGCCCCCACCGACCGGCACCGAACCGACCATGATCTGGCGGCTGGCCCGGCGCGGCGCGAGCGGCGGGGGCGGTACGGCGGGCATACCGAGACTGACAGCGGTCACTTCAGGCACTCACCTTGTGAAGAGCGTGATCGGGTTGATGATGTCCGCGGTGGCGGTGAGCAGCGTGAACGCCCCACCGACCAGGATCACCGCGTACGTGAGCGGCATGAGCTTCAGGTAGTCGACCCGGCCCGGGTCGGCGCGGCCGATCAGGCCGTACAGCCAGGAGCGGGCGCGTTCGAACCAGGCGATGGCGATGTGGCCGCCGTCCAGCGGCAGCAGCGGCAGCAGGTTGAACACGCCGACGAAGAAGTTCAGGCTGATGAAGAGCAGGACGAGCATCTGCCAGACGCCGTGCTCCAGCGCCTCGCCGCCGATCCGGCTGGCGCCGACCACGCTGATCGGGGTGTCCTTGTCCCGCTCGCCGCCGGTGACGGCCTCCCACAGGGCGGGGACCTTCTCCGGGATCCGCTTCATCGCCTCGAACGTGCCGACGGCGAGGTCCTTGATGTAGCCGCCGGTGGCGGGGATCGCCTCGATCGGGCCGTAGGTGACGGTGGCCGGGACACCCGGCGGCAGCGACGGACCGGCCACGCCGAGGGCGGAGACGGTGATCGGGGCGCCCTTCGGGTTGTCCAGCGGCGCGCGCTGCACCGCGGTCAGGGTGGTCCGGATCTCGGCGGGCACGCCGTCGCGTTCGTAGCGGATCGTCGCCGGCTGGCCCGGGGGCAGCTCGCGGACGGTCTTGACCAGGGCGGTGTAGTCGGGGACGGCGACCCCGTTCACCGCGACGATCTTGTCGTCGTCGCGCAGGCCGGCCTGCTTGGCGGGGCTGGCCGGGTCACCGGGGGCGCACTCGCGCGCCACGTTGGCGGGGATGACGCAGTCGACGACCTTGACGTACGCCGGCAGCGGGTTGGGCACGGCCTTGTTCGGCATCCCCATGAACATCGCCGCGAGCCAGATCGCGATCGCGGCCAGCGCGAAGTGGGTGATCGAGCCGGCGGACATCACGATCGTCCGCTTCCACACCGGGTAGCGCCACATCGCCCGGTGCTCGTCGGCCGGTTCGACGTCGTCGTCCTGCGGCGTCATGCCGACGATCTTGCAGAAGCCGCCGAGCGGGATGGCCTTGAGGCCGTACTCCGTCTCGCCCCGACGGAAGGAGAAGATGGTCGGGCCGAAGCCGACGAAGTAGCGGGTGACCTTCATCCCGAACGCCTTGGCGGTCAGCATGTGACCGGCCTCGTGCAGGCTCACCGAGATGAGAATCGCCAGGGCGATCACCACCACCCCGAGCAGGTACAGCATCAGGCTCCCTTCCCCGACCCCGAGATGATCTCCTGGGCGTGCGAACGCGCCCACGACTCCGCCGCGAGCACGTCCTCGACGGTACCCGGTTCGCCGAAATCGGGAGCCGCCTCCAGCACCCGTCCGAGGGTGTCGACGATGCCGAGGAACGGCAGCCGGCCGGCCACGAACGCCGCGACGCACTCCTCGTTGGCCGCGTTGTAGACCGCCGGGCGGCAGCGCCCGGCCTCGCCGGCCGCCTTGGCCAGGGCGACCGCCGGGAACGCCTCGTCGTCGAGCGGGGCGAACTCCCAGGTGTGCGCCCTCGTCCAGTCGACGGCGGAGGCAGCCTCGGGCACCCGGTCCGGCCAGCCCAGCGCGAGCGCGATCGGCAGGCGCATGTCCGGCGGGCTGGCCTGGGCGATGGTGGACCCGTCGGCGAACTCGACCATCGAGTGGATCACCGAGGTCGGGTGGATCATGACGGTGATGTCGGCGTACGGCACGTCGTACAGCTCGTGCGCCTCGATCACCTCCAGCGCCTTGTTGACCATGGTGGCGGAGTTGATCGTGACGACCGGGCCCATGTTCCAGGTGGGGTGCGCCAGCGCCTGCTCCGGCGTGACCCCGGTCAGCTCGTCGCGTCGCCGGCCCCGGAACGGCCCGCCGCTGGCGGTGACGATCAGCCGGCGCACCTCCGCCCGGGCACCGGAGCGCAGGCACTGCGCGAGAGCCGAGTGCTCGGAGTCGACCGGCACGATCTGCCCCGGCCGCGTCACCGCGGCCTTCACCAGGTGGCCGCCGGCCACCAGGGACTCCTTGTTGGCCAGGGCGAGGGTACGCCCGGCGCGCAGCGCCGCGAGGGTCGGCGCGAGCCCGAGCGAGCCCACCACCCCGTTGAGCACGATGTCGCAGGGCCACTGCGCCAGCTCGGTCATCGCGTCCGGGCCGGCGACGATCTTCGGCAGCTTGAAGTCCCCGGTGGCCCAGCCGCGCCGGCTGGCCTCGGCGTAGAAGGCGAGCTGGAGGTCCTGCGCGGCGGTGGACCTCGCCACCGCGACCGCTTCCACGCCCAGCTCCAGCGCCTGCGTGGCGAGCAGCGCGACGTTGCCGCCCCCGGCGCCGAGCGCCACCACCCGGAACCGGTCCGGGTTGCGCTGCACGATGTCGATGGCCTGAGTGCCGATCGAGCCGGTGGAACCGAGCAGGACGAGGTCTCGGGGAGTGGTCACCGGGCCATTCTGCCCCGCGCCCCCTGTGTGCCCGCTGGGAGCCTCAGCCGTCGGTGTCGGTCGATGCGGATTAGACCCAGCAGCTGCTGCACGGCGAGCCGCACCCCGGCAACGTGCTCACCACGAAGAACGGCCTGCTGTTCGTAGATTTCGAGACGTGCTGCCGGCTCGGGCGCGAATGCGGCCTGGGACATCCGGGCTCACCCCCTTAGCGGAACACCCTGCTGCCGACCAGCCGAGTCGCGCAGCCCGGCGAGGGGCGGCGTCGCAGACGGGTGCGCCTCGGCGTACAAGTGCCGTCCCCGCGCTGATCGCCGGCCTGAGCGGGGTGGTGTTCGTGACGTACCTCGGCGCGGCCGTCACGAGCGGTGACAACCTGGTGGCCGCGGCCGGTGCCGTCCTCCTTGGCGGGGTGCGCGCCTCCGGCGGACGCCCTGCTCATGAAACCGCCCGTGACCTGCGCATTCAATTCGAGTGCAAGGAAAAGCCAAACGGCCTGCCGCATGGTGTACCCGCCATGTCAGGGAGGGTATGGGGGGAACAGCCGTGCGTCGTTGGTGGTGGTTGGCGCTGCTCGGGCTCCTGGGTGGCGGGGTGGTCGTCGTCGCCGGTCCGGGGCGGACGCTGGCGGATGGCGCGGACCCGTTCGTCGCCAAGATCGAGGTGGGGGCACCCGGGGGCGGTGGCACCAGCTGCACCGGATCGTTGATAGACCGGCAATGGCTGATCACCGCCCGGACCTGCTTCGAGGCGGACGGCCGGACCGTGACCTTCGGGGCGCCGAGACAGCCGACGATGGCCATCGTCGGACGGACCAACCTCACCACGACGTCGGGTCACGCCGTGCCGGTCGTACGGTTGGTGCCACACCCGCAGCGCGACGTCGTCCTGGCCCGACTCGCGACCCCGATCACCGATGTCGCGCCGGTCCCGATCGGTTCGACCGCCCCGGCCGCGGGCGAGCGGCTGCGACTGGTCGGCTACGGACGCACCCGTACCGAGTGGGTGCCCAACCAGGCGCACACGGCCACCTTCGAGGTCACCTCCGTGGGCGCGGCCACTGTGGACATCGTCGGCACCGTGGGGGACCAGGTCGGCCCGTGCAAGGGCGACGCGGGCGGCCCGGCGCTGCGCGACAGCGGCGCGGGGACCGAACTGGTGGCGATCGGGCGCTCCTCCTGGC
>NZ_SMKN01000144.1 GCF_004348675.1 Micromonospora sp. KC606
CTCAGCAATCGTCTCGTCGGCATCCTCCACGGCTGCCTCAAGACCGGAACCACCTACGACGAGGCCACCGCCTGGGCCCATCTCCGACCCAGCACTTGACATCGAAGAACCATGGGATGTCTGCCGCGATCCGACCATCGCTCCGGCTCAGGCAGCCGGGGAGACGGCCGGAGGTCGTAATCAAGCGGGCCACTACTCCAGTCGAAGATTTGGCGACGGACCTCTTGCGGCCAGTCTCGAGTGCCGTTGGTCCAGCCGGCTCCCGGCTCGCCCGTCTCCTTGTTGACCACCAGAGCCGCGAGGGAGCAGTCCTCGCCTCTGGCTCGGCAATCCTCGGACACGTCATCGAGAGGGAGACTCATTGAGCCCGCTTCTCTGATGGCATTGAGCGACGATGTCGCACCGCATGCTGCAGCGCATCACCGGTGAGGGCGAAGTGGTCGACCGATCGCCCGAGGTGTTCGCGCTCATGCCGCAGAAACGTGCGCCGCAGTTATCACCCACCAGTGGACGGCTCAGCGACTGCAGCTACCCACTGCAGTCTTAAGCTCACGGAACGGAGCTCACTTCGTGGCGAGGACCGGCATCCGCCGGGCGTACACCCGGTCGTCGAAGCCGGTCGGGGCGCCGCCGGCGATCAGGTCGGCCATCGAGGTGAACGCGATGTGCCGGCCGTCGGCGCTGATCACCGGGCCGAGGCTCTCTGCGTCGGCCTCGTCGCCGCCGTTAGGCTGGCTGACCCGGGTGGTTGTCGAGGTCCATCGGTCGTGCACGAAGACGTCGAGGTAGCCGTTGGTGTCACCGGCCACCAGGTTGTCCGCCGTCGAGCCGAAGCCGACGTGCCGGCCGTCGCCGCTGATCGTCATCCAGGCGTAGCTGTGGCCGTTGCCCTGGACACCGGCGCTGGACTTGCTGATCAGGCTGGTGACGCCGGTGCGCACGTCGTGGACGAAGACGTCGGTCTGCCCGTTGACGTCACCACGGATCAGGCTCGTGTCGTCGGAGCAGAACACCACGTAACGGCCGTCGGCGCTGATCGCTCCGGTATAGCTGTCCGCGGTGGTCCGGCCGCCGGTGACCGGACGGCTCACCATTCGGGTGGCACCCGTGGCGAAGTCGTGGACGAAGACGTCCTCGACGGCGTTCGTGTCGCCCGGCGTCAGGGCGGAGTCGGAGGTGAATGCGACGTAGCGGCCGTCGTGGCTGATACTCGGCCGGGGACCGATCGTGTCGATCCACGACCACGTGGTGGCCGCGGGAACCAGCCGGGTCGTGGCCGTGCGCAGATCGTGGCGGTAGACGTCGGCGACGTCGCCGTGCCGGTGGGAGAACACCACGTACCGGCCATTGCCGCTGATCATCGGCTCGCGGCTGTCCATGCCCATCGGCATGCCGTCGTCGGAGACGCTGACCATGCGGGTCGTACCGGCCCGCCGGTCGCGCACATAGATTGCGCTGCCACCGAAGGGGTTCGTGGCGGTGAGATTGCGGGCGGTGGAGGAGAACGCCACGTAGCGGCCGTCCGCGCTGATCGTGCCGTCATCGCTGTGGCCGTTGTTCTCGTCCCCGGGCGGCGGGGTCTGCTGACCGGTGTTCGACAGGCTGACCAAGCTGGTGGTCGCCGTCCAGCGGTCGCGCACGAAGACGTCGTAGGAACTGTTGTTGTCCCCGGGGACCAGGTAGTCGTGGTTCGTGCCGAACACGACGTACCGTCCGTCGGCGCTGATCGAGGTGGCGTAGCCGCTGCCGGTCAGGCCGGAGCTCGACACGCTCACCAGGACCAGTGGCCCGCTGGCGGCGAGCGCCGGGCCGGCGCTGGCGAGGATCAGGGACGTGCTGAGCAGGGTCGCCGTGCATAGTGCGGTGATACGGCCGGTGGTCATGGCGGATTCCTCTCGCGCGGCAGGTGCAACGCGGGGACCGTGAACGCCCGCCGATGAGCGAGCGTGCCGGCGTGCGTCGTCGCATGCACCGGTACGCGTTGTCTGGACCGTACGCCCGCGCGCCCCGCCGAAGCTCGCATGTGACGGGTTTGCGTCACATCCGCGGCCCGGCGGGTCGTGCTGCGTCAGCGGCGCCGCCACGCAGGCGGGTCACCGGCTGGCAGAGCCGGTCGCCGACGTGGCGTCTTTCGGCGTGGTCTCCAACGTCGCGGTTATCGCCCGTTCCACGTCGGCGTCAGCGATCGTGCGGGGCCGGCCGGGCCGCGGCTCATCGAGCAGTCCGTCGAGCCGGTCAGCGGCGAACCGGTTACGCCACTTCTTCACCGTGTTCCGCGAAATCCCGAGTTCCTCGGCGATCTGCCCGTTCGGCGTTTCACCACCGGCACAGGCCAGCACAATCCGCGAACGCAACGCGAGCGCCTGAGCACTCGACGGACGCCGCGACCACGCGAGCAGTTGCTCGCGTTCATCATCGGTGAGCACGATCGGTACTGCTGTCGGAGACGGCCTACCACTACCGTACCCACTGACAACGATTCAAAGACTCAGGACACTAGGCTCTCCGGCCGAAACCGCCACGGTGACCGAGGCCCTGGACCGGGCGATGCTCGCGGAGCTGTCCAGCGTGGTGGACGAAGCCACTGCCGCGCTGGACAGCTACGACTACGCCCGAGCCGTGGAGCGCACTGAGCAGTTTTCCTGACGGTTCTGCGACGACTACCTGGAGCTGGCCACGCAGCCCACAACCGGGCCGACCACCGCCGTGCCCACCAGCGCCGCGCCTACCACGAGCGGCCCCACTACCGCGCCGACCACGCCCCCGGCGACGCCGCAGCTCGGGACCGTGCGGATGTACTGGCTCAAGCCCACCGACGCGTCACACGACCAGCGGTACCCGGACGGCATCGCCAATGTGATGCGGGAGGCGCAGCGGTACTACAAGCAGGAGCTGGGCAACACCTTCAATCTCAACGACCCGGTCGTCGAGGTCGTCAACGGCGACCAACCGAGGGCCTGGTACGAGAACACGCCGAACGGCAACGAGTGCTACTGGTGGGTCGTGTTCAACATGCAGCAGGAACTGATGCGCAGGCTCAACCTCCGGGCGCCGGACAGCCGCTGGATCAACGTCGGTGGGATCAGCGCCGAGGCTCCGTGCTCCGGCGGCGGGGGCGGCAGCGGCTGGGTGATCCTCAGTGGGCACGACGCGGACGGCGCCGCCGGCATCGGCGGCAACACGAACCGGTGGAACGGCGGCATGGTGCACGAGCTGGGCCACGCGTTTGGCTGCCGGACTCCACGTCGACCGACGGCACCCCTATGTCCGCGTCTTTCTACAACTATCCGAACACCCACTTCAGCCAGGCGCAGAAGGACCGGATCCTGAACGGCCCGTACGGCAGCTTCCTGTCCTGACCGCGCCGCCACCCCGGCGCGCGTCCCCGTCCTGAGCGCCAGGAAGGGCAACCTTGCCATGCGAAAACGATGACAAGGTGCCCTTTGTGGGGCCTGGCCACCGGCCAGGACCCCTACAAGCACGAATGGACCACCGAGCCGATCATCGTCTGCGGCGGTGACGGTGGTGGCGCGACCTGCGGTGGCTCCCGGCAGGGCCCTGGCCGACCTATGTCACTGACACCAAACCTGGCTGCCGCTGCCCTGCCCTATGTCCCAGGCGGGACGGCCACCAGTTGGCTCGCCCCAACAGCGCCATGATCGACGGGAGCAGCAAAATGCGCACGATGGTCGCGTCGATGAAGATCGCTGCCGCGAGCCCGACCCCGAGTTGTTTCATCTCGATGATGCTCAACGTCGCGAAGATGGAGAACACCGCGACCATGACAGCCGCCGCGCTGGTTACCACGCCAGCGGATCGGGTGATGCCCTGCAGCACCGCATCCCGGGCGTCAGCTCCGGCCACGACCGCCTCACGGATCCGGCTCACGACGAACACGTGGTAATCCATCGACAGACCGAACAGCACCACGAAGAGGAACAACGGGATCCAGGTGACCACGTGGCCGGTCGAGGTGAAGTCCAGCAGCGACTCCGCCCAGGTGTTCTGGAAAACCAGCACCAGCAGCCCGAACGCGGCCGCCACCGACACGACATTGAGCAGACCCGACACCAGCGCGACCACGATCGAGCGGAACGCCACAGCCATGATCACGGTTGTCAGCAGGACCACGAACCCGATCACCCAGGGAAGGCGCTGCTGCTGGCGGGTGGTGTAGTCGATGCCGTCGGCGATGTCGCCCCCGACCGCGTACTCCACGCCGGGCACAGCACCCACGGCTGCCGGCACCAGATCCGTGCGCAGTGTCACCAGGGAACGCCTGGTCCTCGGCGCATCGATCTCGTACGGCACCGGCACCGCCACCATCGACACGGTGCGGTCGGGGGAGGTACGAACCTCGGCCCCACCCGCGGGCACCAGACCGGTCAGGGCCGCCCGGACCGCCTCGGCCCGCGCCGCCGGTGCCCGGACCACCACCAGATGGGCATCGCCTTCGTCGGGGTACGCCGCAACCAGCCGGTCGTACGCCCGCATCGTGGGGATCGACCGGGGCAGGTCCTCGACGCCGGGCATCTTGAGACTCATCCCGACCGCGGGCGCGGCCAGGGCCGCCATGACGGCCAGCGACACCACGAGCGTCGTGCGTGGTGCCCGCAGCGCCGGGCGTAGCAACGCCGGCCACAGCCGCGGTGCGCCGTCCCGGTTGGTCAGCCGCCACAGCACCGGCACTCGCGGACGGTCGACCCTGCGGCCGAGCTTGGCCAGCATTGCCGGCAGCACGGTCAGCGAACCGAGCACGGCAACTCCCACCACGATGATCGCTGCGGTGGCGAGACCGTTGAAGACCACGTCACCGGCGAGGTAGAGGCCGGCCATCGACACCAGCACCGCGACTCCGGAGACCACCACCGCCCGCCCGGAGGTCGCGGCGGCGATCTCCACGGCGTCGACGTGTCCGGCGCCACGCCGGCGCTCCTCCCGTTCCCGCTTCAGGTAGAACAGCGAATAGTCGACGCCGACCGCCAGGCCGATCAACAGCATGAGATGGGCGGCGGTACCCGGATCCGGGAAGACCTGCGAGGCGACCCCCCACAGGCCGATGGCCGCGGTGACCGCCGACAGCGCCAGCAACAGGGGCACCCCGGCGGCGATGATCGCGCCGAACGCGATCAGCAGCACCGCCAGCGTCACCGGCACGCTGAACAGGCCGGCCTTGGCGAGGTCCCCCGCGAGCAGGTCGTCGATCGCCCGATCCGCCGAGGCGTCACCGACAATCTCCACCTGTAGCGACGGATGGGCGGCCGCGACCCCGCCGACCGCGGCCAGGACCGGGTCGATCCGGTCCGCGGCTAGGTCCTGATCTCCGTCGAGCGTGACCGGGATCAGCAGCGCGTCGGTCACCGTGGACGGTACGGGCTCGCCGACCTCCGCCACCTCGGTCAGCAGCCGCAGCCGGTCGGCAGCGTCGTCGGCCGCCGCGTGCGCCGCGGCCGGTTCCCACGCCGCGAGCGGCGTGATCAACACACTTTCGGTCGCCGGGTCGGCAAACCCGGCGGAAGCCACGATCCGCTCGGCCCGACCGGACTCGCCGACGCCGAGGTGGGTCGCTTCCCTCGTCCCGGTCATGCCCCCGATCACCACAGCGAACGCGACGAACGCGAGCCAGAGGCCCATCGCCCACCACGGATGCCGAATGCTCCAGCGCGCGATTCGGGTGGTCGCTCCGCCGTACGGTCTGCGCATCACTCTCTCCCTACCAGCTCAGTTGTTTCCGCACGGCTCACCTTCGCGGCACGAGGGGGCGACGTCGCTGGGCGTGCCACCCGGATCGGAGGTGGGCTTTACCCCACTGCGACGCGTCACAGCGGCGGCAAGAATGACCACATGTCCACCGACCCACGCCGCGCCGGCCGGCTCGAACTGCTGGGCTGGCTCCTCCCGCTGATCGGCACCAGCGCGGCCGCCGCCGTGCTGCTCAGCACGACGCTCGCCTCGCTCGCGCTGGTCTCCGTGTGGCTCGGTATCCCCCTGTTCATTGGCAGCGTCTGGTTGACCCGGCAGGCCGCCAACCCGTTCCGCTGGATCTGCACACGCGTCCTCGGCGTGGTGATCCGGCGCCCGTACCGGCCGTGGGCCCCGGGCCACCTGGGCCGCAAGTGGCTCGGGCTGGTGCGGGATCCGGCGACCTGGCGGGATCTTTGCTGGACAGCGGTCCACTGCACGCTCGGGCTCACCCTCGCCACGGTGCTGCTCGTCGTGGCCCTGGCCGGCCTGGGCTGCGTGCTGCTGCCCGTGGCGTGGCGAGTTCTGGAGGAGATCTCCGGACCCGGCTTCGCCGCCGAGATCGTCGGGTTCGAGGTGATCGGGAGCCAGGCCGCCGTGTTCCTTGGCGTCCCCGCCGGCCTGGCGATCCTGTTGCTGTGGTGGTGGTTGGCGCCGGCCCTGCTGCGAGGCTACGCAGTGCTGTCCCGGGCGCTGCTGGACCCGACCAGCAGGGCCGCTCTGTCGGCCAGGGTGCGTGAACTCACCGAATCCCGGGCCGAGACCGTCGACGCGGCGGCCGCGGAGTTGAGGCGCATCGAGCGTGACCTGCACGACGGTACCCAGGCCCGGCTGGTGGCGCTCGGCATGAGCCTCGGTATGGCCGACGAACTCCTGCGCTCCGACCCGGACGCGGCAGCCGGACTGCTCGCCGAGGCGCGCAGGGACAGCGGGCTCGCGCTCTCCGAGTTGCGAAACCTGGTACGCGGCATCCACCCGCCCGTCCTCGCCGATCGGGGTCTGCCCGGCGGCGTGCAGGCGCTCGCCCTGGCCCACCCACTGCCGGTGGAGGTCACCGTCGACCTGCCGGGCCGCCCGCCGGTACCGGTCGAGTCGGCGCTGTACTTCGCCGTCGCCGAGACGCTGACCAATGTGGCCAAACATGCCCGGGCGGGCAGCGTCCAGGTCCGGCTCAGCCACGCCGATGGCCTGGTGCGGGTTACCGTCGCCGACGACGGCCGCGGCGGGGCGAACGCGACATCCGGGGGCGGCCTCGACGGCACCCGCCGCAGGCTGGCGGCTTTTGACGGTACGTTAACCGTGAGCAGCCCGCCGGGCGGTCCCACGGTCATCACCATGGAGGTGCCGTGCGTGTTGTCCTCGCCGAAGATCACGCCCTACTCCGGGACGGGTTGACGCGCCTGCTCCAGGCGCATGACTTCGAGGTGGTCGAGGCCGTCGACAACGGGCCGTCGCTGTGGCATGCCCTGGTCACCCACCGCCCGGACGTGGCGGTGGTGGATGTGCGGCTGCCGCCAAGCTTCACCGACGAGGGACTGCGCGCCGTCATCGCGGCGCGCCAGGAAGTGCCCGGCCTCCCGGTGCTGGTGCTGTCGCAGTACGTGGAGCAGCTGTATGCCCGGGAGTTGCTCTCGAACCGGGCCGACGGGGTGGGTTACCTGCTGAAGGACCGGGTCTTCCAGGTGGGTCAGTTCATCGAGGCGCTACGCCGGGTCGCCGCCGGCGGCACGGTGATGGACCCCGAGGTGGTGGCGCAGTTCCTCGGCAAGCGGCGCCGGCGACTCGACGCGCTCACGCCCCGGGAGCGGGAGGTGCTGGCGTTGATGGCCGAGGGCCGGACGAACGCGGCGATCGCGGCGAAGCTGTTCGTGACCGAGAAGGCGGTGGGCAAACACACCAACAACGTCTTCCGCAAGCTCGACCTCACCGCGTCGGCCGACGACAACCGCCGCGTGCTCGCCGTCCTCGCCTACCTCAACGCCTGACCTCGCATCCGGTCCCGCCCGATCAAGGGGAACCATCGGAGACGACGTGGTCGGGCTCTACCTCGACCCCCCGGACAAGGCCGTGGTCGTCTGCGTCGACGAGAAATCCCAGATCCAGGCCCTCGACCGGACCGCACCACTGCTACCCATGCGCTTCGGCCAGGCCGAACGACGGACCCACGACTACAAGAGGCACGGCACGACCACCCTGTTCGCCGCCCTGGAGGTCACCACCGGCCGGATCACCGCCGACGCCTGCCACCCCCGTCACCGCAACGACGAGTTCCTGAGCTTCCTCAAACAGGTCGCCAAGGCCCACCCCCGAGTCGACCTGCACGTCGTCTGCGACAACTACGCCACCCACAACCACCCGAACGTCAAGGCCTGGCTCGCCAAGCACCCCCGCATCACCCTGCACTTCACCCCGACCAGCGCGCCCTGGATGAACATGGTCGAGATCTTCTTCGGGATCATCACCCGCCAGGCCATCCGCCGGGGCACCTTCACCAGCGTGCCGGACCTGATCATGTGCGGAAATTCACTTGTAGGTTCCTGTTCGGGATGGCGGCGATGAGCGAGCTGACCTGCGGCTGGAGGTCACTTCTCGCCGGGTTGGCGGTGCAGGTTTCTCAGCAAGTTGGCACTGTCTTCATGATCTTGTAGGACGGGGGCCGTCGGCTCGCCGAGTTGCTCGGCAGTGCGTGCGGTGTTCGGGTGGACGGAACCGGACGGTCGCGGCCGCGTACGATGCCCCGATGGAAGCCTCCGCCTCCAGGCAGCTCACCCCGGCCCGGCTCGCGGGCCTGGCCTGCGCGGTGGTCCTCGTCTTCGCCGCCGGCCGCCTACTCATCGACGGCATCACCTTGCAGGACAGTGCAGGCGAGGAGAGCGCTGGCTCGGCTCTGCGGATCGTGAGCGGGGTGCTGTTCGCCATGACCGGTTTGAGCTGGGCCGGTGGCCTCATCTACCGCGGTGGCACCGCCGGACGCCTGCCGTTCGGCCTGGTCATCGCCGTCTGCCTCGGCTTCGGCCTGCTTGGCGCGTACTGGGCGAACCGCTCAGCGCTGCTGCTGATCGCCATTGCCGTCATGCTGGCAATCGCCGCACTGTCGGTCGTCACGCACGAGAGGTGGCGCGACCGGCAGCTTGAGCGAGAGCGGCAAGTCGAGGCACACGCCGCGGCGCTGGGCGCCCGGGGCCAGCTGTCCTCCGGAGTCATCATCGGTGTCGAGAAGACCGGCTGGATGCACGGCGACGATCCGCAACTGCGGCTGACTGCCCGGTTCACCGTGGACGGTGGCGAGCGGACGGAGTCGGCCGAGGCGTTCTACCCGCAGTACGACCTGCCCCGCACCGGGGACCAGGTCACCGTCCGCTACCTGCCCGATGATCCATCGGTCATCGACATTCACGAGGATCGGCGCTAGTGTTGCGTGTCTGAGTTCGAGGATGCGGACAGCGCATGGCTCAACTCGAACCTCATGCGACTCGCCAACGAGATCGCCCGGACCGGCCGGTACGGCGACGCGATGCGAATCGCCCGGCTCGTCGTCAACGACAAGGAACGCGCCGAGGCTGTGGACGTCGTCGCCCGCATCGCGCCGCGGGCCGCCGCTGCGGATGCCGTCAGCCACACGCCGGAGACCTTGGTCGCCGTCGGGCGGCGGCTGGCAGCTGCGGGCCGCGACGAGGATGCGACGGAGCTGGCCGTACGCGTCGAAGGGGCTGCTCGCCAGCGTCATGACGCGGCCTCCGACCACCGCATCATCTCGTCGCCACCCATGCGGGACCGTCGACCGTCGTCCGGAACCGGATGCCCGGCCGCCCTCGTCGGCGACCCTGACGGAATGGTCGAGCACATTCGATCCCTCGATGGCTCCTACGCCCAGGTCGATACCCTTCTGGCGGCTATCGAGGCGATGTGTGAGGCCGGTGACGCCGACGTCCTCGAACGCTTCGCCCGGCAGGTGGCAGGACGATCCGACGAGCTCACATCAGAGCTGGCCACAGTGGAAGCGCTCGCCTCGCTGGACGCGTTCGAGCCGGCTGAGGAATTCGCCAGGCGACTGCCGCCGCGGTACGCCTCGCCGCCGTTGCCGAGGCACAGCCACACGCGGCAGTCTGGAACGCGCCGAGGCGCTCGCGGACGAGGTTGGCTCCGCACACCTCTACGGCACCATCGCCGCGAGCGCGGCGACCCGCAACGATGTTCCACGTGCTCGCCGTCTCCTTGCCCGCGCGGTTGCCGAGTCGGACTGGCAGCACTGGGTTCCGGTCATCGAACGGCTTGATCCGTCGGCCGTGCGGCGGGTCCGCACGCACGCGAAACGGCTGAGCCCAGGCAGTCTGAGCTGATCGGTGCCCGCCTGACAGGGCCCTCGACGACAATGCTCGGATGAGCGGCACCACGATCAGCGTCGGCCCCGTCCTGTTCGTGGCCCTGGCCGCGTTGACCCTGCTCGCGGCAACCGTGCTCCGCCTGGCCCGGCTCGGCTCCGGCGGGGCCGTGGTACGTGCGGCGGCACGGGCGGTCCTGCAGCTCGGTGCGGTCTCACTGGTCATCGTGGCCGTGCTGCGGTCGTGGTGGAGCGCGGCTGCCTTCGTCGCCGTGATGTATGTCGTGGCTTCGGTCACCTCGGCCCGCAGGATGGGGCCCTCCCGTGGCCGGTGGGCGTCCATGCTGCCGATCGGGCTCGGGGTGGTGCCCGCCCTCGGTTTGCTCCTCGGCAGCCGGGTGCTGCCCGCCACCCCCCTGGCGGTGCTGCCCACGGCTGGGATCCTGATCGGTGGCGCGATGACCGCCACCACGCTCGCCGGGCGCCGGGCACTGGACGAGTTGACCGCGCGGCATGGCGAGTACGAGGCCGGACTCGCGCTCGGGTTCAGTGAGCGCGACGCCGTACTGGAGGTCTGTCGGCCGGCCGCCGGTCAGGCGCTCGTGCCGGCCCTCGACCAGACCCGGACGGTCGGGCTGGTCACCCTGCCCGGCGCGTTCGTCGGCGTACTGCTGGGCGGGGCGAGTCCGGTGCAGGCCGGGGCGACCCAGCTGCTCATCCTTGTGGCGCTGCTCGCGGTCGAGGCGGTCGCCATCGGTACGACGGTCGAGCTGATCGCCCGGGGTGTACTGCGTCGGTAGCGCCGGTTCGGCTACCGAATCACGCCCGGACGGCGACGTCGGGCACGCAACAGCTCGATCGCGATCGGCAGCACGGAGACGACGACGATCGCTACGAGGATCAGTTCGATGTTGTCCCGGACGAACGCGACCTGGCCGAGGAGGAAGCCGAGTACGGTGACACCGCTGCCCCAGAGGACGCCACCGACGATGTTGTAGGTCAGGAAGGTCCGGTAGTGCATGTGGCCGGTGCCGGCGACGATCGGTGTGAACGTCCGTACCACCGGCACGAACCGGGCCAGCACGATCGAGCGGGCGCCGTACGCCTGGAAGAATTCCCGGGCCCTGGTCAGGTTGCTCTGTTTGAACAGCCTGGCGTCGGGCCGGCGGAACAGTGTCGCGCCCACCCGCTTGCCGAACAGGTAACCGACCTGGTCACCGAGGACCGCCGCCACCGACACCAGCAGGCACACCAGCCACAACGGGAGATGGAGGTACCTGTCGCCGGCGATCAGCAGCCCGGTGGTGAACAGCAGCGAGTCGCCCGGCAGGAAGAAGCCGACCAGCAGGCCGGACTCGGCGAAGACGACGGTCAGGATGCCGAGCAGTCCGAACGTGGAGATCAGGTGCTCGGGATCCAGGAAACTGGGGCCCAGTGCCAGCGGGGTCTCTGTAACCACAGGTCGCCTTCCGGTGCGGTCGAGTTGCTGTGCGGTCGAGGGCGGGGACGGTCAGCGGTCATGGACTGGCCGGCCGCCGCGACTCCCGTGCCCGGCGCATGAGTCGTTCACCGGCGACAACCAGCGTGACGGCCGCCGCGCCGATCAACGCACCGGCGGCGATGTCGCCCGGGTAGTGCACGCCGACCCAGATCCGGGCGAACCCGATCACCGTAGCCAGCACCGTGAGCGCGATTCCCCAGGGCCGGGAGAGGAACACCCAGATCGCGAACGCCAGCGCGAAGGCCACGGTGGCGTGATCGCTGGGCAGGGAGGCGTCCGCCGCGTGCGGGATGAGCTGGTGCACCACGTGGGTCTGGAACGGCCGTGGCTCGTGGGCGAGCCGGCCCACCACCTGCCCGATCCCGAGGGCGAGGGCGAGCGACGCCGCGACCCGGAGCGGGACGGTCCAGGCACCGGACCGGACCAGCGCGCGCCCGGGCACCACCGTGAGCGCCGCCATCACGAAGATCAGCCAGGTCGCGGCCCACTCGAACACGTCGTCGACCAGGCCATGACTGCCCGCCCATCCGTTGACCACCGCGAACAGGTGGTAGTTCAACCCCCGTCACCCCCATCGTCGCGACTCGTCCCGCCATCCCCTGACGGGATGCGCTCGTCACAGCTTTCCCCGACTCGGCTGAGAGGACGCTGAGTGAAACAGGGGTCAGGGCTGCCCGCCCCGGTCATGCGTGGCCAGCGGCAGGCGGATCCGTACGGTCAGCCCGCCTCCGCCGGGTCCGGCGGAGAGTGCGGTTACGGTTCCGCCGTGCGCGGCGACGATCTCCCGCGTGATGGCCAGCCCGAGGCCGCTGCCGCCGTCGGCCCGCGACCTGCTGTCGTCGAGCCGGACAAACCGCTCGAAGATCCGGTGACGCTCGTCGGCTGGTACGCCGGGGCCGTCGTCCCCGACATCGAGGTAGCCGTCGGGGCCTTCGGCCCAGACCCGCAGGACCACCTCGGCGCGCGCGTGGCGGGCGGCGTTGTCGGTGAGATTGCGCAGTGCCCGTCCGAGGTCGTGCGCGTCGCCGGTGACGCGGGCCGGGCTGATCTGCGTACGTACCAGCAGGCCGGGGTGGCGTACGGCGAGACCGTTCCGCTCGGTGTACGCCAGGTCGTCCAGGTCGACATCCTCCCGGCGCGGCGACAGGCCGTGCTCGTCGACCCGGGCCAGCAGCAACAGGTCCGAGACCAACCGACCGAGCCGTTCGGTCTCCCGCCGCATGAGTTGTACGTGGTGGCCGGCCGAACCGGGCAACTCGGTCAGGGCGAGGCGCTCCAGACCGGCCTGGATGGTGGCGAGCGGACTGCGCAGCTCGTGACTGGCGTCGGCGACGAACCGCCGCTGGCTGCGGGCGGCGACCTCCAAGCGGTCGAGCATGCCGTTCATCGTCTCGGCGAGCGCTGCCACCTCGTCGTGGGTGCCCGGCACCGGCACCCGGGCGTGCAGGTCACGCGCGGTGATGCCGGCGACCCGGCTACGAATGGCCTCGACCGGGCGCAGGGACCGCCCGACGAACCAGAACGTCGCCACGCCGACGACCACCAGCAGGATCGGCATTCCGGTGACGAGGACGGCGGTGACCACCTCCACGCTCTCGTTGACCGGTCGCAGGGACTGGCCGACGAGCACCGTACGGGGGCCGGCGGCGGTCGCCACTGCCGTGGCGACGATCCGGAACGGGTCCTCGCCGGCCACCGGAAGCACCCGCTGCTCCCGCAGACTCCGCCCGGTGGCCGGGCGCAGCGGTGACAGCGGGGCCTCGCCGGTCAGCACCGGCGAGGCGGCCTCCACCCGGCCGGCCGGGTCGAGGACCTGCACCACGGTCTGATCACCCGGGCCCGACCGGAGCAACTGCGTGACCTGCTGCTGGTCGCCGCCAGCGACGGCCGCCGCCACATCAGCGGCCCGCTGGCTCGCCGCGTCGTCGACGTTGCCGATCAGGGCCAGGCGGGCGACGAAGATGAAGATCGCGGCGCTGACCGCCAACGCGACGGCCACCACCACGGCGGCGGCCAGCGCCAGGCGCAGGCGTACGCCCATCCGCCGCCGGACCCACCCGGCAGCGGCCAGGGCCGTTCGGCGCCAGCGGCGGTCAGCCACCGTCGGCCGCCAGGCGGTATCCCACGCCGCGCTCGGTCTGGATCGCGGTACGACCGAACGGCTGGTCGATCTTCTTCCGTAGGTAGCCGACGTACACCTCGACGATGTTCGGGTCGCCGTCGAAGTTCGCGTCCCAGACGTTGTTGATGATCGCCCGCTTCGAGACCACGTCCCCCCGGTGCCGCATCAGGAACTCGAGCAGCGCGAACTCCCGGGCGGTGACCTTGATCTGCGTCGAGCCCCTGGCCACCTGGCGCCGGGCGGGATCGACGCTCAGGTCCCCGGCGACCAGCACGACCGGACGTACCGGGGCGCCCCGCCGGACCAGTGCCCGTAGCCGGGCCACCAGCACCAGGAAGGAGAACGGTTTGGTGAGGTAGTCGTCCGCACCGAGATCGAGGGCGTCGACCTGGTCGTACTCTCCGTCCTTCGCGGTGAGCATCAGGACGGGAGTCCAGACGTCGCGTTCGCGCAGCTGCCGGCAGACCTCGTAACCGCTCATACCGGGCAGCATGATGTCCAGGATGATCACGTCGTACGGGTTCTCGGTGGCCGCCCAGAGCCCGTCCACTCCGCTGTGCTCGACGTCGACGGCGAATCCCTCGTCGACCAGGCCGCTCCGGACGATCTCGGCGAGGCTCGTCTCGTCCTCGACCACCAGCACGCGCACTCCGTACCTCCTCCGGCCGCCCGGCCGTCACCGGCCCGCACCGGTCGACACGTCGCCTACCAGGGTTATCCAGGAGCGCTGAGTTTTCGCTGAGACTTCCGGAGAAGTGCGACTTCATCCAACGGACGGAAACGGTCACGGAGCATCAGCACGCCACAGCGGGCCGGGCCCTCGATGATCCGGGCCGCCTCGCGGGCCTCCTCTGGCCGGTGGCCGGCCTGCACCTGTGGCCATGTTTGTCAGATTGATCGCTGCTGGCGCCATCTGACGGTTCCGGCCGCGGGCGGTATCAGCGGCGTGCCTCGGCGCTCCTGAGCAACGACATCGCACCGATCCGGTCTCCGACAGGCCCGGGTTGGTGTAACCCCCGGTCGATGGGAG
>NZ_SMKN01000145.1 GCF_004348675.1 Micromonospora sp. KC606
CGGTTAGGGGGATGGGGGGAACGGGACGGCCGGGATTTAGGGAGTAGGTCCGCCGTGGATCTCTGGTACGAACGTAGGACCCACGGGATCTGCCGGACTGTGTCGCCGCACGGGCACCGACACCGTCGTCACCGGCCGGCCAACTCCTGGTGAGAGAGAGACGATGCCGTACGTCCTGGGAATTGACATCGGATGCACCACCACCGCTGCGGCGGTGGCCCGGCGGTGGGGTGCCGAGTGGTCCACGCCGGAGGCCGTCGCACTGCGCGCCGGGTCGGCCACCGTCCCCTCGACTCTGCACCTCTCCGCTGGCGGCGCGATGACGGTGGGTGCGCCCGCCGTCGGCGGTGACGGCCGCACCGTGCGGTGCTTCCCGCACCGGATCGGCGACGAAGTCCCCGTCGTGGTGGGCGGCGACGCGTACCCCGCGCAGACGCTGACCGCCGTGCTGGCCGGCTGGGTGGCGGAGCAGGCCCGGGTCGCCGAGGGCGCCCCCGCCGAGGCGGTCGTGGTCAGCCACCCGGCGGGCTGGGGCACGCACCGACGGGAGTTGCTGCACCGCGCCCTGACCGAACTCGGTCTGCCCCGGGTGACGTTGCTGCCCGCCCCGGTCACGATCGCCGAGTACCACGCGGCGCGGGACTTTCCCGGCACCCTGGCCGCCGTCTACCGCCTCGGCGGGGAGAACTTCGAGGCGGCGCTGGTCCGCCGCCACCACGACGGTACGTACGGCACCGTCGGCCTGGCCCGGTCGCTGCCCGGATGCGGTGGGGCCGACCTCACCGAGGAGCTGGCCGACCACGTCCGCGCCGTCCTGGCCCGTGGCCCGGCCACCACCGGCCGGGTCGGCGTCGACATCCCGCCGCACCAGCTGACCATGGCCTGTGACCGGGCCAAACACGAGCTGACCGTCGCCACGGAGACCGACGTGGTGCTCGACCTCCCGTCCGGGCCGACCCGGGTGCCGGTGAGCCGCGCCCAGTTCGAGGAGCTGGTCCGTCCCACCGTCGCGATGACCGTCGACCTGCTGATCCGCGCCGTCCACAATGCCGGCCTGACCCCGGCGGAGCTGGACGGCGTCCTGCTCGCCGGCGGCTCCGCGCGGCTCCCTCTGGTCGCCGAGTTGCTCGGCGCGGCAGTCCCCTGCCCGGTCCAGGTGGGGCCCGACCCCGAACTGGCGGTGGCCGTCGGCGCGGCGCTGGCCGCCGGTCAGGTCGTGGCCCCACGGCCCCGCCCGGCACCCGGGGCCGGGCGCGGTCCGACCGGCACCGCCCCGGTCGCCGCCGCGTCCGCCGTGCCCGTCGTCCCTCCTCCGGACCACGGGATCGACCTCGGCGAGGGGCCACCCCCACGACCCCCGGTCCGGATAACTCCCCTGGAACTACCGCAACCGTCCCGCCGGGCCCTCAACGGCCGCCGGGGACGCAAAGGAAGCACGCGATGATCATGACTGTCGGCACCGCGGCTCCGCTCCTGCTCCACCGGGAGCACCGGTCCCTGCTCGACCGGATCGCCGCCGACCCGTCGGGACCGCTCGCCCTCGGCGTCACCGGCGTCGGCGGGCACGGCAAGACCGCGCTGCTGGCGGAACTGGCCCGACTGCACCGACAGGCCGGACAGACCGTCGCGACCACGGTCGACGACGACGCGCCGGCCCGCCCCGACACGGTGCTGCTCGTCGACGACGCCCACCTGCTCGACGACACCCGGCTCGCCACGCTGCGTCGGCTGGCGGACAGCGACCGGCACCGGCTCGTCGTGGCGTACCGGCCCTGGCCTCGGCGGGCCGCCCTGACGGAGCTGGCGGACACGCTGCGACGACACGCGGAACCGGTGCTGCTCACCCCGCTCACCGCGGACCAGACCGCCGCCCGGCTCGGCCCCGGAACGGAACCGGGACTCCGGTCCGACCTCGCCGACTTCGTGCACGGGCAGACCGGCGGGGTGCCCCGGGACGTGGACCGGCTGGCCCGGGCCCTGCGCGGAACGCAGCTGCCGCCGGCCGTGCCACCGCAGCCGGCCGTGCTCGAATTCGGGCCGGACCTCGACCGGCTGCCGCACGCCGCACGCCGGCTGCTGCTGGCCCTCGCCGGCGGCGTACCCCTGCCGGTGGACCTGCTCGCGACGCTGCTCGACCAGACGCCGGAGGCGGTGGCCGATCTGGTCAACGCGACCCGGGCAGCCGGCCTGCTCACCGCCGAGCACCGGATCACCCCCCTGGTCCGGCACGCGGTGATCACGCTCAGCCCGCCCGCGGACCGGACCGCGGTCTGGCGTCGGCTGATCGACCTGCGGCTGGCTCGCGGCGGGGCGGTGCTGCCGCTGGTCCGTTCCTCCCACGCCACCGGCACCCTCGGCGACTGCCCCGCGCCGGCGCTGCGGGCGGCGGCGGAGGAAGCCCTGGCGCAGGAGCCGGCCCTGGCCGCCGAACTGTTCGCCACCGCCACCGCCTCCGGGGGCGCCGCCGACGCGCGGCAGGCCGCCGCCGCGGCGCTCGCCGGTGACCTGGACACCGCCCTGCGCCTGGCGGATCGGCTGCTCGCCACCGCCACACCGGTCGACCGCGCCGAGGCCGCCACGGTCGCCGCGACGGCGCTCGCGCACCGTGGCCAGATCGCCCGCAGCGTCGAGCTGTACCACTGGTCCGGAACATCCCCGGCCTCGGCGTTCGCCACGATCGGCGCGCTCGCCACCGGCCGGCGCAGCGACCCGCCCGGCGGGGACGGGGCCGCGGCGACCGCGCCCCCCACGCTGCTGGCCGGGGCGGCCCGGCTGATGGCCGAGGGGGTCCGGGAGAGCGTCGACGGCAGTCCCACCGCCGCGCTCTCGGCGCTGATGCAGGCCGCGGCGCTGTTGGAGCCGGACGGCCGGACGGTCCTGCTGCCGGACAGCCCCGCCGCGCTCGCCGCGCTGACCGCGGTGCACTGCGCCGAGCTGGACATCGCCGAGCGGGTACTCGACCGAGCCACCGCCAGCGGGACCGGCGGTCCCCTGCTGGCCCGCCGGCACCGGCTGCTACGGGCCTGGATCCTGATGCTGCGGGGCAGCACGGGCGCCGCCGCCGAGGCGTTGACGGCGGTGACCGCCGAGGGCGGCCCGCTGGAGTCCCGCGACCTGATCTTCGCCACCGGGTTGGAGATCGGCGTCGCCCGCCGCAACAGCGATCTCGGGGCACTCCAGCGCGGCTGGGGACACGCGCTGGAGGCCGTGCTCCGGCACCCGGTCGACCTGTTCACGCTGCTGCCGCTCGGGGAACTGGCTATCGCCGCGGCCCGGCTGGGCGACCTCGACCGACTCGAACCGCACCTGCACCGGGCCCGGCAGCTGCTGGACGACCTCGGCGGCCCGGCGTTGTGGAGCGCGCCGTTGCACTGGTGCGGGCTGCACGCGGCGATCCTCGCCGACCGGCCCGCCACGGCGGACGAACACGTCGCCGCCCTGGTCGCCGCCGCCGACCACAGCCGGTACGCCGCGGTCGTCGCCACCGCGGCCGTGCGCTGGGTTGAGGTGCTGCGGGGAACGGTCGACCCGGTCCGGGTGGAGGCCGCCGCCCGCGGCCTGTACGACGCCGGGCTGCGCTGGGACGCGGCCCGCCTCGCCGGGCAGGCCGCCATCCGCACCTCCGACCGGCGGGCGATGAGTACCCTGCTGGACTGCGCCCGGATGTTCCAGGGTCGACCCAGCGGTGCGAGGGGCGGACCCCGCTCGCCGGTGGACGAATCCGCGCCGGCCGCCGGCACGGAGGTCGACGTCGCGCCGCGCCACCGGCTCAGTGAGCGGGAGCACGAGGTGGCCGAGCTGGTGCTGGCCGGGCTGACCTACCGCGAGATCGGCGACCGGCTGTTCATCTCGGCGAAGACCGTGGAACACCACGTCGCCCGGATGCGCTCCCGGCTGCACTGCGCCAACCGGGCGGAGCTGCTGGCTCTGCTTCGCACCGTGGTGGCCGAACGGGTGAGCGCGTCGACCGTGGCGTCCTGGCCGGAACGGACCACGCCGTGAGCCCCGTGACCGGGGCGAGGGATCCGTGGCGCGCGCACCTCGACCTGGCCTCGCTGGTGGTCACCCGAGCCGGGGCGTGCCCGTCCCTGCGGCTCCCGCCGGAGCAGGCCCGGATCCTGCTGCGGTGTCGACGACCGCTGTCGGTGGCGGAGATCACCACCGAGCTACGCCTGCCGCTGAACACCGTCCGTATCCTGCTCGGCATGTTGTCGCAGGCAGGGCTGATCGACGTGCTGGAGCTGCCGTCGCACGTCGAACGGCCGTCGCGCGAGCTGCTCCAGAAGCTGCTCGCCGCGCTCCGCGCGCTGTGAACGGATCTGACGAGGGAGAGGGTGTGCGGGCAACAGTGTCCCAGCCCCGGCGCACCGTGGCGGTCGTCCTGCTCGACGTGGTCGGCGGGGTGCCCGCAGGGCTCCGGCGAGTCCTCACCGACCACGGCGACGGGTCGCGTGTGCTCGGTTGGAGCGTGCTCTCAGTCGTCGGCCTGGTGGTCGCGACGGCGCTGCTGGTGTCCGTGCTGCACCGGGCCCCCGACCGGTTGACGCCGCTGGCCCGGCTACCGGCCCCGCCCCTCGGCGTGGTGGGCGTTCCGGACAGGGGCGAGCCGCGGGCCGGCTCGGCCTCGCCGCCGGCTCCCACGCCGGCCGGCTTCCCCCGGCCGCTCACCGCGCCGGACAGGTCACCGGCCGCGCCGGAGCTGCGCCGGCCGTCGCCGGCCGCGACGCCGGTCGCCGGGTCGCCGTCCGATCCGACGACCGGCGTCCCGGCGGCGCTGCGTGCCGAGTTCACGGTCGAGAGCAGGGCACTGCTCGGCTACCGGGCAGCCGTGACGATCAGCAATCCCGGGCCGAAGCCGGCGGTGGGCTGGACGTTGGTCGTGACGCTGCCCCGGGAGTCGTCCGAGGTCGACGCGGTGACCGGGGCAAGGGTCACCCGCAGCGGCGCGACCTGGACGTTCGTCCCGGAGGCGGCCACCGCCCGGGTGGTCGGGGCGGGCAGCGTCCGGGTGACCTTCCGGGTCAGCGGGTCGGTGGCCAACGCCGCACCGACCGACTGCGCCGTCGACGGAACCGTCTGCGCCGGCCTCGCCGACTGACGTCGGCGGTGGCCCGGCGGCACAGGAGGGCCGGTCGTCAGTTCCTGCGGGCGGACGGCACGGCACAGGCGGCGGTGCCGCCGGGCAGCCGGTGCCGGTTGCGGGCCACCCAGCGGTACGCGGGCCAGGCTGCCAGGCGTACCGGAGCGAGGCGCAGACCGGCACCGGCCACCCGCCAGAGTGGGCCGCTGTCGCCGAGCAGCCTGGCGATCGCGTCCGGCCCGGCGGCGCGGGAGCCGTCAACGCCGACCCACTGCACCGCCGCCTCGCACTCGGTCTCGGTCAGGCCCAGGGCGTCGAGGTCAGCGAACTGCCACGGCACCACCCGGGCATCGGTCGGGATGCGCCGCGCGATGAACTCGGCGCACCGGGTGCAGAACGCGCAGTCCCCGTCGTAGACGAAGGTCGACCTCTCCATGCCCCCATCCTCCACCCGGCACGGCGGGCGCGGGAGCCGGTGTCCGGCGGGTCACTTGCGCATCTCTCGTACGCATGTTCGAATAGCGGTCATGCGCTGGGAAAACCTCTCCGCTCCCCCGGACGAGGAGCATCCCGACGGGGCAGCGCCAGCGACTCCACCCCTGCCGCTGGCGCTGCCCGGCGCGGTCGCTCGCACCTTCGACACCCCGGGCTTCGCCGGGATGACCTTCTACGAGATACGGGCAAAGTCGATCATCAACCGGGTGCCGGGCACCTCTCGCGTCCCCTTCGAGTGGACGATCAATCCATACCGTGGATGCAGCCATGCCTGCGTCTACTGCTTCGCCCGCAACACCCACACCTACCTCGACCTCGACGCCGGGGCGGACTTCGACCGGAAGGTGATCGTCAAGGTCAACGCCGGGGAGCTGGTCCGCCGCGAGCTGGCCGCGCCGCGCTGGCGGGGCGCGCCGGTCGCGATGGGCACCAACGTGGACTGCTACCAACGCGCCGAGGGGCGCTACCGGCTGATGCCGCCGATCATCGAGGCGCTGCGGGACTTCGCGAACCCGTTCTCCATTCTCACCAAGGGCACCCTGATCCTGCGGGACCTGCCCCTGCTGCGGCAGGCCGCCGAGGTGACCCGGGTGAGTCCGTCCTTCTCGGTGGGCTTCGTCGACGAGGCGTTGTGGCGGTCGGTCGAACCGGGCACGCCCAGCCCACGGCGGCGGCTGGACGCGGTGCGCGCGCTGACCGACGCCGGTTTCGCGGTCGGGGTGCTGATGGCGCCGATCCTGCCCGGCCTCAGCGACACCGACGAGTCGGTCGAGGCGACCGTGGCGGCGATCGCCGCCGCCGGGGCGGCCAGCGTCACCCCGCTGGCGTTGCACCTGCGCCCCGGCGCCCGCGAGTGGTACGCGCACTGGCTGGCCCGGGCCCACCCCCGGCTGGTTGCCCGCTACCGCGAGCTGTACCGGGCGGGCGCATACGCGCCACAGGCGTACCAGCGGGAGCTGACCGCGCGGGTGCGGATCGCGGCCCGCCGGCACGGGCTGCTGCGGGGCGAGCGGAGCGACGACCGCCAACCGCCGGAGACGCCGGCACCGCCCGCCGCCGAACAACTGTCGTTGTTGTAGCCGTCGACACCGCCCCCGCCGTCAGCCAGCGTCCCCGCACCATCTGCGCTGGTGCCCGTCTTGACGGGTCTCGACAGCACCACCGTCGCCACCGGCGCGACCCTGCTTCTCCTCTGGCGCCGCAGGGCCGCCAGGTCCTGACCGGGCAGGCCACGGCGGCCGGCCACCGGCCGCCGGGGTCAGGACGACGCAGACACGGGAGTCCGTTGCCAGACGAGGGGTGCGGACCGCGCTCACCGGCGGCCGGACGTGCGCAGGGTTACAGTCTGCGGGTGCGCACCCCTCAGCAGCTCCTCGCCGACTCGGCCGTGATCGCCGTCGTGGGCGCCTCCCGCGACCCGGGCAAGGCGGCGCATCGCGTGCCGTTGCAGATGCAGCGGTACGGCTGGCGCATCATCCCGGTCAACCCGACGGTGGACGAACTGTTCGGCGAGAAGGCGTACCGGTCACTGGCCGACATCCCGCACCCGGTCGACCTGGTGGACGTGTTCCGGCCGGCGCGGGACGCGGTGCAGGTGGTCCGCGAGGCGGCGGCGATCGGCGCACCGGCGGTCTGGTTGCAGTTGGGCATCGTCTCGGCCGAGGCGCGACGGATCGCCGAGGAGGCCGGCATGGAGTACGTCGAGGACCGCTGCCTCATCGTGGAGCGCGCCGCCGCCAACCTCAGCCGCCTGCCCTGACCTGCCCTGCCCTGCCCCGGCCTGGGTGGCGGGCGGAGCCTACGCTGCGGAGCGTGCGGACGCCGGCGGCGCGGGACGGACTGTGGAGGCGGCGGGCTCGCGCTGCTGGTCGCCGGCGCGGTGGCGGGGCCGGTGGCGCTGGCCCTGTCCCGATTGCCGTCCGCCGACAAACTGGATCTCAGTTTCCCTGCCGGGCTCCTGCTCGGGCTGCTGTTCGGCGCGCGACTGCTGGCGCAGCGGTGGCGGCCGCACCGCGACGGTCGCCTGGTGTGGCGGGTGCGGGTGGCGGGCCGGGACGCGGTGGAGCCGGGGCTGGTGGCGCGGCGCTCTGTCGCCGGCTGGGTCGACGTGGCTAGCAACGTCGTGGTGATCGGCGCGCTCGCGGCCGGGGCGCTCGACGCGCTGTCCGGAGGACCGCCCTCGGCCCGGTTCGTACGGCTGGCGCTCCTGATCGGGGCCACGGCAGGCGTCGGATGGATCAGCTACGAGGCGGCGCGGTTCACCGGACGGCTGGCGCTCACCGCGAGCGGCGTTCGTTACGGCCGAAAGGTGTACGACTGGACGAGCCTCGGTCCGGTCGGGCCGCACCGACGGAACGGTCGGGTCGAGGGGGTGTGGCTGCGGCCCACGGGCTGGGCGCCGGCGGAGCCTGATCCGACGGTGGGTGGCTGGGACACGGCCGTGTCCGAGGAACAGCTCATCGCCGCGATCGAGCACTTCCGCTCCCGGCCGGCGGTGTTGGCGGTCGGGCTGCCGGTCACCGTGCCGGAGCCGGCAGTTTGGTGACCGGCGCACGGTCAGAGCTTGTACTCCCTGAGCAGGCCCCGCGAAATGATCGTCTTCTGGATCTCCGAGGTGCCCTCGCCGATGAGCAGGAACGGGGCCTCCCGCATCAGCCGCTCGATCTCGTACTCCTTGGAGTAGCCGTAGCCGCCGTGGATGCGGAACGCCTCCTGGACGACCTCGGCGCAGTACTCGGAGGCGAGCAGCTTGGCCATGCCGGCCTCGACGTCGTTGCGCTGGCCGGCGTCCTTGAGCCGGGCGGCGTTGACCATCAGGGCGTGCGCCGCCTCGATCTTCGTACCCATCTCGGCGAGCTTGAACGCGACGGCCTGGTGTCTGGCGAGCGGCTGGCCGAAGGTACGGCGCTGCTGGGCGTACGCGACGGCCAGCTCGAAGGCCCGGACGGAGATGCCACAGGCGCGGGCGGCCACGTTGACCCGGCCGACCTCGATGCCGTCCATCATCTGGTAGAAGCCGCGGCCGACCTCGTCCTCCCCGCCGAGCACGGCGGATGCGGGCACGGTCACCCCGTCGAGCACCATCTCGGTGGTCTCGACACCCTTGTAGCCCATTTTGTCGATCTTGCCGGGAATGGTCAGGCCGGGGGCGGTCTCGCCGAAGCCCGGCTCCTTCTCCAGCAGAAAGGTGCTCATGTTGCCGTAGACGGAGTCGGCCCCGGTGTCGGTCTTGACCAGGGTGGCGACCACCGACGAGTACGCCCCGTTGGTCAGCCACATCTTCTGGCCGTCGATGACGAAGTGGTCGCCCTGGCGGACGGCTCTGGACTTGATCGCCGAGACGTCGGAGCCGCACTCCGGTTCCGACATGGAGAAGGCGCCGCGCACCTCGCCGGTGGCCATCCTCGGCAGCAGACGGGCCTTCTGCTCCACCGAGCCGTGCTGAGAGATCAGATACGCCACGATGAAGTGGGTGTTGACGATGCCGGAGATCGACATCCACCCGCGCGACAGCTCCTCGACGACCAGGGCGTAGGTCAGCAGGGACTCACCGAGCCCGCCGTACTCCTCGTCGATGGTGAGGCCGAACAGTCCCATCTCGCGCATCCCGTCGAGGATGTCGGTGGGGTACTCGTCGGCGTGCTCCAGCCGCTGCGCGTGCGGGATGATCTCCTTGTCGGCGAACTCCCGGACGGTTTCCAGGATCGACCGCTGCACGTCGGTCAGGCCGGGCGTCTGGGCGAGTCTGGCCATCTCAGCCTCCGGGGATCGGCGCATTACTCATGGGTAACTGAACGCTCGGTCAGTATCGGCCCCCGGGCCTGGCGCGCCAAGGTGGCCAGTCCACACAACCGCTGTGAAAAGGTTCACCGCTGCGGGTAGCGTCCGCAAGAGAGAAGGGCACCGAGCCGCGGCGGAAGGGGGTGAGCGGGCGTGAGTCATCCACCGTCCGACGAGTCGGGGCAGCCCCGGTGGGGGCAGCAGCCGGAGCAGCCGCCGTCGCCGTACGAGCGGCCCAGCGAGCCGCCCCCGCCGTGGGGGCAGCCCGCCGAGGAGCAGCGGCAGGCCCCACAGCCCCAGCAGTGGGGCCAACCGCCGCCCTACCCGCCCCAGGGGCCGTACGGGCAGTACGGGGCGCCGACGGGCGGCGGCGGCCCGAACGTCATGGCGATCCTGTCACTGGTCTTCGCGTTCGTCTTCGCCCCTGCCGGGATCGTCCTCGGCCACCTGGCCAAGCGGCAGATCAGGCAGACCGGCGACGAGGGTGACCAGCTCGCCACCTGGGGGCTGGTGCTCAGCTACGCCTTCACCGTGATCGGCCTGTTGGCCTGCTGCGGCTGGCTGGCCTTCGCGGTCTGGGCCGGCTCGCACGACGGCACCACCTACTGAGTGGCGGTCAGCGGAACTGCGCCTCCCGGACGCTGTTGCCACCGTCCACCACCAGCATCTGACCGGTGATGTACGAGGCCGCCGGCGAGCACAGGAAGGCGATCGCCGCGGCGACCTCGTCCGGCGTGCCGGGCCGGCCCACCGGGGTGCCCATCCCCTGCTTGAGTTCGGCGACGGTGGACGCCGCGGTGTGGATCGTGCCGGGAGCCACCGCGTTCACCGTCACCCCGTCGGCGATCATCTCCATGGCCAGCGCCCGGGTCAGCCCGACCACACCCGCCTTCGCCGCCGCGTACGCCGCCTCCGTGGGCAGGGCGTTCACCGGCCCGGCGGTCGCCGCCAGGTTCACGATCCGCCCCCAGCCCCGCTCGGCCATGCAGCCGATGAAGGCCCGACTGCACAGGAAAGCGGTGGTCAGGTTGCGGTCGATCTCCCCGCGCCACTCGTCGTAGCTGAGCTGCGCCACCGGGCGCAGCACCTCCGGGCTGGCCCGACTGGCCAGGCCGGCGTTGTTGACCAGCACCTCCACGTCGCCCAGCTGCTCGGTCACCGCGTCGGCCAGCGCGCCCACCTCCGACTCGTCGGTGAGGTCGGCCACGAAACCGGTCACCCCCAGTTCGCCGGCCCGCTCGTGGATCCGCCGGGTGGTGGAGACGATCGCCACCCGGGCCCCCAGGTCGGCCAGCCGGCGGGCCGTCGCATAACCGATCCCGTCGGCGCTGCCCGCCCCGGTGACCAGGGCGACCCGGCCGTCGAGCCGCATCGTCACCGGCTCGGAAAGCGGCGCCGGCTCGTCCTGACCGGGGACGGCACCGGCGCTGACCGCGCGGGTCCGTCGCGCCAACCCGGGACGACTCACGTCCCGCCTCGGTCGGCTGCCGGACCGGTCGCTGCCACGCGCGTCGATGACCATGCCGCGATCCTGCCCGCTCCGGCCGATCCGGGCAACGCGGCACCACGGGCTGAGGGGATTACCTCGTGCTGACTACCCTGACGGCGCACCCCACACGCGACGGAGAAGATTGATGACATACCCCCCACCGGCCGACGGCTGGAGCAACCCGACCGGCGACCCGACCCAGCCGGTCCCGGCGCAGCCGACCGGCGACCCGACCCAGCCGGCCGGCCAGCCGGTCGCCCACGACCCGTACGCCCCGGCCGCCGCCTACCCGGGTGCGGTGCCGCCGCAGGCCCCGCCGGTCAACCCGTACGCGCCGCAGGGCTACCCGCCCACCACCGGCTACCCGGGGTACGCGTACCCGCCCGTGCCGCAGAACAACGGCCTGGCCATCGCCTCGATGGTCGTGTCGATCATCGGTGCGCTGGGCCTCTGCGGCTACGGCCTCGGCGGGTGGATCGGCCTCATCGGCGCGATCCTCGGGCACGTCGCCAAGCGGCAGATCAGAGAGCGGGGCGAAGGCGGCGAGGGATTCGCCTCCGCCGGCGTCATCGTGGGCTGGATCGCCACCGTGATCGCGCTGCTGGCGACGATCGCCATCGTGGTCTTCATCGTCTGGGCGGCCAACCAGGAGCCGTCGAGCTTCGACTCGACCAGCTACTGACCGCCCCGCGTGCCGCCCCGGGCCGACCCGGGGCGGCACGCGCGGGTCACTCGGCGGGCGGGGTGAAGCGGGAGGTGCGGGTCATCCCGGCGGCGCGACCTTTCCCTGCGATCACCAGCGCCATCTTCCGGGACGCCTCGTCGATCATCTCGTCGCCGAGCATCACCGCGCCGAGCTTCCCGCCCGCCTCGGACGTGTAGTAGTCGTAAGCGTCGAGGATCAGCTCGGCGTGGTCGTAGTCGGCCTGGGCCGGCGAGTAGACCTCGTTGGCGGCGTCGATCTGGCCCGGGTGCAGCACCCACTTGCCGTCGAAGCCGAGCGCGGCCGAGCGCCCGGCCACCTCGCGGAACGCGGCCACGTCGCGGATCTGCAGGAACGGTCCGTCGATGGCCTGCTTGTCGTGCATTCGGGCGGCCATCACGATGCGCATCAGGATGTAGTGGTACGGGTCACCCGGGTAGTCCGGAATGAGCGCTCCGACGACCAGCGACTTCATGTTGATCGAGGCCATGAAGTCGGCCGGGCCGAAGATGATGGTCTCCACCCGGGGCGAGGCGGCGGCGATGGCGTCGACGTTGACCAGCCCGGCGGCGTTCTCGATCTGTGCCTCGATGCCGATCCGGCCGACCTCCAGGCCGAGGGTCTTCTCGATCTGGGTCAGCGTCATGTCCAACCACTGCACCTGGGCGGCGTTCTGCGCCTTCGGCAGCATGATGCAGTCGAGGTTGGCGCCGGCGCCCTCGACCACCTCGATGACGTCCCGGTAGGTCCACGGGGTGGTCAGGTCGTTGACCCGGACCACCCGGGTCTTGCCGGCCCAGTCGCCCTCGTTCAGCGCGGCCACGATGTTCTTCCGGGCGTCCGGCTTCGCCAGCGGCGCGACCGCGTCCTCCAGGTCGAGGAAGACCTGGTCGGCCGGGAGGCCCTGGGCCTTGCCGAGCATCTTGACGCTGGAACCGGGCACGGCGAGGCAGGACCGGCGGGGGCGACCGACAGCGGCCATGGATACGCTCCTTCCGGCGTCCGGCGGGCACGCCGACGCCAGCAGAGATGACAGACGAGAACTTAACGATTCCAAAGGGCGTGGTGACGCCACGGTAACCTCGTGCCGTGACCGGGGTGAATGGACCTGTGGAAGATCTCACTGGCCGTCGGATCGTGGTGGTGACCGGGGCCAGCTCCGGTATCGGCCTGGCCGCTGCCGAGGCCCTGGCGTGCCGGGGCGACCAGGTGGTGCTGGTCGGGCGGGACCCGTCCCGGCTCCAGGCCGCCGGAGACCGGGTCCGCGAGGCCAGCGGGGAGCGGCCCGAGCTGTTCCGCGCCGACTTCGCCGTCCTGGACGACGTACGCGGCCTCGCCGAGCGGCTGCGGGCGGCGTACGACCGGATCGACGTGCTCGCCAACAACGCCGGGGCGATCGTGCTGCAGCCGCTCACCACCGTCGACGGGTTCGAGCTGTCGATGCAGGCCAACCACCTGGCCCCGTTCCTGCTCAGCCACCTGCTGCACGACCGGATCGGCCGGGTGGTGACGACCGCCTCCGGGGCGCACCGCAGCGGAGCGCTCGACCCCGGCGACCTGAACGCCGCCCTGCGCCGCTACCGGCCGATCCGGGCGTACGGCACCAGCAAACAGGCGAACATCCTGTTCACCGTCGAGGCGGCCCGGCGCTGGCCGGACGTCCCGGCGTACTGCTTCCACCCCGGGGTGGTGCGGACCCGGTTCGGCGCGGACAGCCGGCTGGTCGCCCTCGGCATGCGGATCATGCCGTTCCGCAGCCCGGAGAAGGGCGCCGAGACGTTGGTCTGGCTGGCCCAGCAGGACCCGTCCCGGTTGGTGAACGGCGCCTACTACGCCGACCGCCGGCTGCGCCGCCCGTGGCCGAAGGCCGCCGATCCGCAGCTGGCCGCCCGGCTCTGGGCGGCCAGCGCCGATGCCGTCGGGATCGCCGGATGAGCCGGCCCGACAGCGCCGTGCTCCTGGTGGCCCTCGTCGAGTACCCGCTCGACGAGCCGGAGGCGGCCCGGCGGTACGAGGACGACGTGCTCGCCCTGCTCGAACGGCACGGCGGTCACCTGGAGCGGCGGCTGCGTAGCGCCGACGGGTGGACCGAGGTGCATCTGATCCGGTTCGCCTCCCGGGCCGGCTGGGAGGCGTTCCGGGCCGACCCGCAACGGCGGGCTCTGCGGGCGGCGCTCGGCGACGCGGCGCCGGTCGGCCGGGTGATCGAGGTGCGCGACATCTGACCGACGCCGGCCGACCCGACCATCAGCAGGACCCGGGAGCATACCCACCCGACACCCGCCGACACGGAAAGTCAGCGCTTCGTTACCATCGGGGCCACCTCGCCGCCGACTCCCTCACCTTCGGAGGCGCTCCCCCATGCCCAGGTACCAGGCGGTGCTGTTCGACTTCTTCGGCACACTGACCCGCCGCGTGCAGCGCGGCGCGGCCCACCGCGCCACCGCCGAGTTGCTCGGCTGCCCGATGGACACGCTCACCGCGGTGCTCGACCGCACCTTCTTCCAGCGGGCCAGCGGCCGGCACGGCACCGCCGAGGCGACCCTGCGCTGGGTGTGCGCCCAGGCCGGGGTGCAGCCCACCGACGACGCGGTACGCGCGGCGGTGGCCTCCCGGCATCACGCGATCCGCGCCGACACCCGACTGCGCGACGAGGCGGTCCCCGCCCTCGCCGCGCTGCGCCAGCGGGGCGTACGCACCGGAGTGATCAGCGACTGCACCCACGAGCTACCCGCCTTCCTGCCGCAACTGGCGGTGGCCCCACTGCTGGACGTGCGGATCTTCTCCGTCCAGTTCGGCCGCTGCAAGCCTGACCAGGCGCTCTACCTGGCGGCGTGCCGTCGGCTCGACGTACGCCCGCAGGACTGCCTCTACGTCGGCGACGGCGGCAGCCAGGAGCTGACCGGCGCGCAACGCGCCGGGATGACCGCGGTTCGCCTCGCCGCCCCGGATCTGGCCGGGCACCTGGTCTTCGGCGCCGAGCGGGGCTGGGCGGGGCCTGTCTCTTATACACAACTGACGCTGCCGACGACTAGTCAAAAAAAAAAAAGAACAAATAGAAGAAGCAATGCAGAAGGTTATGGACGATTACGCGGGAGGTATATCTAAGCA
>NZ_SMKN01000146.1 GCF_004348675.1 Micromonospora sp. KC606
CCCCCCTCACCGACTGGCCACCACCACACGCCACACCCATCGACCTCACCAACGCCTACCCCCGCCTCGCCCAACAGGGCTACCACTACGGCCCCGCCTGCCAAGCACTGCACACCGCCTGGCAACACCACAACACCATCTACGCCGAAGTCCACCTTCCCGACACCAACAACGGCTACACCCTCCACCCCATCCTCCTCGACGCCGCCCTGCACACCCTCCTGCTCGCCCGGGAAGCCGAGCCGGCTGGCGCGCCCAGCCGCCCCGTGCTGCCGTTCCTCTTCAGCGGCGTCACCCTCTACGCCGCCGGGCACTCCGTGCTGCGGGTGCGGATCTCGCAGGCAGGGCCGGACGCCGTCGCGCTGACCGTCGCCGACCCGTCTGGGCTACCCGTCGCCACCATCGACTCCCTGATCACCCGGCCGGCGGCCGAACTCGACCACCTCGGCCGGGACGCGCTGTTCCGGTTGGACTGGGTGGCCGCCCCGGAGACGAGCCCAGTCACCGCCGATCCGGTCACGCTGACCGTCCCCGCGGCGACCGGTCAGGTCGACGTCCCGGCACACGTCCACGCGGTCACCGCCGGCGTGCTCACGTCGGTACGCGACTGGCTGTCCCTCGGCGAGACCGCGGCCTCCCGGCTCGCCGTCCTCACGTCCGGCGCGGTGGCGGCCCGACCCGGCGACCGGGTGGACCTCGCGGCCACGGCGGTGTGGAGCCTGGTACGCGCCGCCGAAGCCGAGCACCCTGGCCGGTTCCTGCTTATTGACGGCGACGGGCGGGACATCTCACCGGCTCAGGTGCGTGCCGCCCTGGCCGCCGGCCGCCCGGAGGTCGCCATACGGGACACCGAGCTGCTGATCCCGCGGCTGACCGCGGCCCGCGCGACCGGAGCCGCTCCGGGCTGGGACCCGGCGGGCACCGTGCTTATCACCGGCGGTACCGGTGGGCTCGGCGCGCTGCTCGCTCGGCACCTAGTTACCGACCACGGGGTGCGTCATCTGGTGCTGACCGGCCGGCGGGGACCGGCCGCGCCCGGGGCCACCGAGCTGCGCGACACGCTGGCCGCGCTCGGCGCCGACGTCCAGCTCGCCGCGTGTGACGTCGCCGATCGGGAGGACCTGGCGAAGCTCCTCGCCGCCATCCCGCAGCGGCATCCGCTCGTCGCCGTGGTGCACGCCGCGGGCGTGGCGGACAACGGGCTGGTGGAGGCGATGACCGCCGACCGGCTGGCCGCCGTCCTGCGCCCCAAGGTGGACGGCGCCTGGCACCTGCACGAACTGACCCGCGAACGGAATCTCGCCGGGTTCGTGCTGTTCTCCTCGGCCGCCGGCCTGGCCCTCGGCGCCGGGCAGGCCAACTACGCGGCGGCCAACGGCTTCCTGGACGGGCTGGCCCGGTACCGCCGGGCGGCCGGCCTGCCTGCGGTCTCGCTGGCCTGGGGGCCGTGGGACAGCGCCGCCGGTGGGATGACCGGCGAGCTGGACCGGGCCGGGCTGCTTCGCCTGCGACGGCTGGGCACCCCGCCACTCTCGCCGCAGCGCGGGCTCGCCCTGTTCGACCTCGCGATCGGGGTACCGGACGCCACCGTCGTACCGCTGCTGCTGGACCTGCCGGCGCTGCGCGCCGCCGGCGACGAGGCCCCGCCGCTGTTGCGTGACCTGGCCGGCCCGCCGGCACCCCGGCGGCCGGCGGCCACCGCCGCCACTCTGCCCGGGCAGGTCGCCGCGCTGCCGGACGCCGACCGCGACGATTTCCTGCTCGGCGTGGTGTGCGCCCGGATCGCCACGGTGCTCGGCCACCCATCCGCGGACGCAATAGTCCCGACCAGGGCGCTGCAGGACCTGGGTTTCGACTCGCTGGCCGCGGTCGAGCTGCGCAACCAGCTCGGCGCGCTGACCGGGCAGACCCTGCCGGCCACCCTGGTCTTCGACCATCCGACGCCCGCCGCGCTCGCCCGGGAGCTGCGGGCCCGGCTCGACCCGGGTCGACTCGACCCCACCCGGCCGGCGCTCGCCGAGATCGAGCGCCTCGGCGGGACGCTGGCCGCGCTGGCCGCGACCCCGGGGGACCGGACCAAGATCACAACTCGGCTGGAGGCGCTGCTGCGCGGCTGGCGCGCCGCCGACCAGCCGGACCGCGAGCCGGTCCTGCTGCACGCGGCCAGCGACGAGGAGCTCTTCCAGGTCCTCGATGACGAACTGGGCATCTCGTGAGCGAGCGCAGCGAGCGAATCAGCAGACTCAGCGAGCCGACCAGCACCGAGGATCGGCTCCGCGACTACCTGCGCCGGGCCACCGCCGACCTGCGGGAGGCGAAGCAGCGGCTGCGGGACAGCGAGGCCGACGCCACCGAACCGATCGCGATCGTCGGGATGGCCTGCCGCTATCCGGGCGGGATCGGCTCGCCGAAGGAGCTGTGGGATCTGCTGGTCGCCGAGCGGGATGCGATCGGCGAGTTCCCCGCCGACCGGGGCTGGGACCTGGCCAGCGTCTACCATCCGGATCCCGAGCAGCCCCGCCGCAGCTACGTTCGGCACGGCGGGTTCCTCTACGACGCGGCCGAATTCGACGCGGACTTCTTCGGGATCAGCCCGCGCGACGCCCGCCGGGCCGATCCCCAGCAGCGGATCCTGCTGGAGGTCGCCTGGGAGGCGGTGGAGCGGGCCGGCATCGACCCGGCCGCCCTGCGCGGCACCCCCACCGGCGTGTACGCCGGCCTTATGTACCACGACTACCTGCTCGGCAGTCCGGGTGGCAGCCTGGTCTCCGGCCAGGTCGCGTACAGCCTCGGCCTGGAGGGGCCGGCGGTCACCCTGGACACCGCGTGCTCCTCGTCGCTGGTCGCCATCCACCTGGCCGGCCAGGCTTTGCGTCGCGGCGACGCGACGCTGGCGCTGGCCGGTGGGGTCACCGTGATGGCCACGCCGGAGATGTTCGTCGAGTTCAGCCGGCAGCGCGGCCTCGCCCCGGACGGCCGCTGCAAGCCGTTCGCCGCGGACGCGGACGGCACCGCCTGGTCGGAGGGGGTCGGCGTGCTGGTGCTGGCCCGGCTCTCGGACGCGGTGCGGGCCGGGTACCCGGTGCTGGCGGTGATCCGCGGCTCCGCGGTCAACCAGGACGGGGCGAGCAACGGGTTGACCGCCCCGAACGGGCCGTCCCAGGTGCGGGTCATCGAGCGGGCGCTCGCCGCCGCCGGCCTCGCGCCGTCCGATGTCGACGTCGTGGAGGCGCACGGTACCGGCACCGCGCTGGGTGACCCGATCGAGGCGCAGGCGGTCATCGCGACGTACGGCGAGCGGCCCCCGGACCGTCCACTGTGGCTCGGCTCGGTCAAGTCGAACCTGGGCCACTCGCAGGCCGCCGCGGGTGTCGCCGGAGTGATCAAGATGGTGCTAGCGATGCGGCACGGCCGGCTTCCCCGGACCCTGCACGCCGACCGGCCGACCCCGCACGTCGACTGGTCCGCCGGCACGGTCCAGCTGCTGCACGCGGCCCGGGACTGGCCGGAGCCCGGCCGGCCGCGCCGCGCCGCGGTCTCCTCCTTCGGGATCAGCGGCACGAACGCACACCTGATCCTGGAGCAGGCGCCCGCCCCGGCGCCGGTGACCGGCTCCGCGCCGGCCACCGGCCCGGCCGTGGTGCCGCTGGTGCTGTCCGCCCGGTCGCCGGTGGCGCTGGCCGAGTCGGCCCACCGGCTCGCCACCCACCTGGCCGCCCACCCGGACGAGCCACTGGTCGACGTGGGGTACACGCTGGCCGGCCGGTCGGCGGTCGAGCACCGGGCCGCGGTCCTCGGCGCCGACCGCGCCGAGCTGCTGGCCGGGCTGCGCGACCTGGCCGCCGGACGGGCCGGCGCGGGTACCGTCACCGGGTACGCCGACCTGCGCGGCCGTACCGTGTTCGTGTTTCCCGGGCAGGGGTCGCAGTGGGCCGGCATGGCGACCCGGCTGCTCGCCGAGTCCCCGGTCTTCGCGGCGCGGATCGCTGAGTGCGAGCGGGCCCTAGCCCCGTTCGTGGACTGGTCGCTGACCGCGGTGCTGCGCGGCGAACCGGATGCCCCGCCGGCCGACCGGGTGGACGTGGTCCAGCCGACGCTGTGGGCGGTGATGGTGGCGCTGGCCGCCGTCTGGTCCGCCTACGGCATCGTGCCCGACGCGGTGATCGGCCACTCCCAGGGTGAGATCGCCGCGGCCTGCGTGGCCGGCGTGCTCCCGCTGGACGGTGGTGCCCGGGTGGTCGCCCTGCGCAGCCGGGCCATCGGCGAGGTGCTCGCCGGCCGGGGCGGCATGCTCTCGGTGGGCCTGCCCGCCGAGCGGATCCGCCCGCGGCTGGCCGGCTGGCCCGACCGGATCTGGGTGGCCGCCGACAACGGTGCCGCGTCGGTGGTGCTGTCCGGCGACGGCGCGGCGCTCGACGCGCTCCAGGCTGAGCTGACCGCCGCGGGGGTGGAGCGGGTCAAGCGGGTACCGGTGGACTACGCCTCGCACTGCGCCCAGGTCGAGGAGGTCCGCGACCGGCTGCTCACCGACCTGGCCCCGGTCGAGCCGGGGGCGGGGACGGTGCCGATGATGTCCACCGTCACCGGCGAGTGGGTCGACGGGACCGCCCTGGACGCCGGCTACTGGTTCACCAACCTGCGCCAGCCGGTCGCGTTCGCCCCGGTGGTGCGGGCCCTCGCCGCCGCCGGCCACGTCCGGTTCGTCGAGGTGAGCCCGCACCCGGTGCTGGTGCTGAGCATGCAGGAGACGCTGGAGGAGGCGGAGCTGCCGGCGGTGGTGGCCGGAACGCTGCGCCGCGGCGAGGGCGGGCTCGACCGGTTGGCCGCGTCCGCCGCCGAACTCTACGTCCGCGGAGCCACCCCGGACTGGTCCGCCTTCTGCCCCGGTGGCCGCCGCACCGAGCTGCCCAGCTACCCGTTCCAGCGTCGGCGCTACTGGTCGGACCCGACCCCGCCGGCCCCGGCGAGCCGGCCGGCGGGCGCGGTGGACGGCGGATTCTGGCAGGACGTGCGGCGCGGCGACGCCGACGCACTCGGCGCGCGGCTGCGCGTCGACGCCGAACGGCTGGCCCCAGTGCTTCCGGCGCTCGCCAGCTGGCACGCCGATCAGGTGCGCGATGCGGCCATTGACCGCTTCCGGTACCGGCTGGCCTGGCGCCCGCTGCCGGACCCGCCACCGCGTAGCCACACCGGCACCTGGCTGCTCGTCGCGCCGCCGGGTGCCCCGCTGGCCGGGATCCTCACCGACCGGCTGGCCGCGCACGGCGCGACCGTGCGCTGCGCCGAACTGGACGGCACCGACCGGGCCGCGCTCGCCGAACGGATCCGGGCCGCGCTCGGCGACCGTACTCCCGCGGGTGTCCTCTCCCTGGCCGCGCTGCCCGGCCCGGACCGGCCGGCGACGGCCGCTCTGCCCGGCCGGGACCAGCCGGCGGCGTTCGCCGGCGCGGCGGTGCCGCCGCCGCTGTCGGCCACCGCGCTGCTGGTGCAGGCGCTCGCGGACGCCGGGGTGACCGCTCCGCTGTGGTGCCTGACCGTGGGCGCGGCCGGGGTCGAGCACGACGCCGACGTCGACCCGGCGGCCCGGTCGGTCTGGGGGATGGGGACGGTGCTCGCCCTCGACCGGCCGGACGCCTGGGGTGGCCTGATCGACCTGCCCACGCCGCTCGACGCGCGGGCCGCGGACCGGGTCTGCGCCGTGCTGGCCCACCCGGACGGTGAGGACCAGCTCGCCATCCGCCCGTCCGGCCTGCTGGCCCGGCGGCTGGTGCGGGCGCCCGCTCCGGCTCCGGCCAGATCCTGGCGGCCGCGCGGCACCATCCTGATCACCGGCGGCACCGGCGCGGTCGGTGCCCATCTGGCCCGGTGGCTCGGTCGGGCGGGCGCCGAGCACCTGGTGCTGACCAGCCGGCGTGGGCCGGACACCGCCGGGGCCGCCGAGCTCTCGGCCGAGCTGGCCGCGCTCGGCGCCAAGGTGACCGTCGCCGCCTGCGACGTAGGCGACGCCGGCGCGCTGAGCGCGCTGCTCGACGGGCTCGCCGGCGGGCCACCGCTGACCGCCGTGCTGCACGTGGCCGGGGTGCTGCCCGAGGAGACCCCGCTGGTCGACCTGTCCCCGGCCGAGTTGGCCCAGACCATCCGAAGCAAGGTGGCCGGCGCGGCGCACCTGGACCGGCTGCTCGCCGACCACCCACTGGAGGCGTTCGTGCTGTTCTCCTCGGGCGCGGCGATCTGGGGCAGCGCCGGGCGGCCGGGGTACGCGGCCGGCAACGCGTTCCTCGACGGGCTGGCCGAACGCCGCCGGGTCCGGGGGCACCCCGCCACCTGCGTCGCCTGGGGATCGTGGGGCGGTGGCGGCATGGTCGACGAGGCCGCCGGGGAGCAGCTGCGCCGGCTCGGGCTGGGCGCGTTGGACCCGGCGCTGGCCGTCGAGGCGCTGGCCCAGGCGGTTGGCCGGGACGAGAGCGGGCTGGTGATCGCGGACATTGACTGGGCCCGGTTCACCCCGGTCTACACGCTGGCCCGGCCCCGCCCGCTGCTGCGGGAGCTGCCCGACGCCCGTGCGGCACTCGACCGGGAGGCCGAGCCCGGCGCGTCCGCCGGCGCCCCGGACGCGGCACCGCTGGCGGCGCGGCTGGCCGGCCTGACCCCGGCCGAGCGGACCCGGGCCCTGCTCACGCTGGTACGCGAGCAGGCGGCGGTGGTACTCGGGCACGACGAAGCGGCGGCGGTCGCGCCGGAGCGGGCGTTCAAGGAACTCGGCCTCGACTCGGTGTCCGCGGTCGACCTGCGTAACCGGCTCAACGCCGCGACCGGGCTGAAGCTGCCGGCCGCCGTCGCCTTCGACCACGCCAGTCCCCGGGCGCTCGCCGAACACCTGGGTACCCGGTTCGGCGGCGGCCCATCGGTGCCCCCGCTGGCCGCCCTGCTGGACCAGCTCGAAGCGCTGGTGGCCGGGCTGCCCGCCGCCGAGATCGAGCGCTTCGCCCTGCCCGCCCGGCTGCGGGCGCTGGCGAGCACGGTACACGGCGCACTTGGCGGGACCGGCGGCCGGGCGGACATCGAGGAGCTGCTCGATGGGGCGACCGCCGACGACGTACTCGACCTTCTCGACCACGAGCTGGGATCCGACCGGGTGATGAGGAGCTCGAATGGCTGACGACGAACGGCTTCTCGGTTACCTGAAGCGGGCCACCGTGGAGCTGCACCAGACCCGTAACCGGCTGCGCGAACTGGAGGACGCCGACCGGGAGCCGCTGGCCATCGTCGCGATGAGCTGCCGCTACCCGGGGGGCGCCGACACCCCAGAGCAGCTGTGGCGGCTGGTCGCCGAGGGCGTGGACGCGATCGGGCCGTTCCCCACCGACCGTGGCTGGCCCACCGGCGTCCGCTACGACGCCGACCCCGACCGCCCAGGCACCAGCTACGTGCGGACCGGTGGCTTCCTGCCGGACGCCGCGGGGTTCGACGCGGGCCTGTTCGGCATCTCGCCCCGCGAGGCGGTCACCATGGACCCGCAGCAGCGGCTGGTGCTGCACCTGGCCTGGGAGGCGTTCGAGCGGGCCGGGATCCCACCCCGCTCGCTGCGTACCGCACCGGTTGGCGTGTTCGTCGGCAGCGGTGGCCAGGACTACTACGACAACCTGGCGCCGGCCGCCGCCGAGCTGATCGACGACTACCTGAGTACGGGCAACGCCGCGTCGGTCATCTCCGGCCGGGTCGCCTACGCGTTTGGCCTGGAAGGGCCGGCGATGACCGTGGACACCGCCTGCTCCTCCTCGCTGGTCGCGATCCACCTGGCCGGGCAGGCGCTGCGGCGGCGCGAGTGCACTCTGGCGCTGGCCGGCGGCGTGATGGTGATGAGCGCGCCCGGACCGTTCGTGGCGTTCAGCCGGCAGCGCGGGCTGGCCCCGGATGGCCGGTGCAAGCCGTTCTCGGCGGCGGCGGACGGGACCGGCTGGTCCGAGGGGGCCGGCCTGCTCCTGCTGGAACGCCTGGGCGACGCCCGGCGCAACGGACATCCGGTGCTGGCGGTGATCCGCGGCTCCGCGGTCAACTCCGACGGCGCCTCCAACGGGCTGACCGCGCCGAACGGCCCGGCCCAGCAGCGGGTTATCCGCCGGGCGCTGGCCGACGCCGGCCTCACCGCGGGCGACGTCGACGCGGTGGAGGCGCACGGCACCGGTACCGCGCTGGGCGATCCGATCGAGGCGCAGGCGCTGCTCGACACGTACGGCCAGGGCCGGTCCGCCGACCGTCCACTGTGGCTCGGCTCGGTCAAGTCGAACATCGGGCACGCCCAAGCCGCCGCCGGGGTGTGCGGGGTCATCAAGATGGTGCAGGCTATCCGGCACGGGCAGCTGCCCCGGACACTGCACATCACCGAGCCGTCCGACCAGGTGGACTGGTCGGCCGGCGCGGTCCGGCCGCTCGTCGAGGCGCGCGAGTGGCCCGGCTTCCCGCGCCGCGCAGGGGTGTCCTCGTTCGGGGTCAGCGGCACCAACGCGCACCTCATCCTGGAGCAGGCGACCGAGCCGGCCGGTGGCGCCGAGCCGAGCGAGGAGGCCCGGGTCGTGGCCGGGCCGGTGCCGTGGCCGGTCACCGGGGCGACGGCGCAGGCGCTGCGCGCCCAGGCCGGTCGGCTTGCCGCGCACCTGGCCGCGGAGCCGGCGACCGCCGCCACCGACCTGGGCTATGCGCTGGCCACCACCCGGTCGCCGCTGGCTCATCGCGCGGTGGTGCTGGTGGACCGGCCGGACGACGGGCCGCGCGGGCTGGCCGCGCTGGCCGCCGGTACGCCCGATCCGGCCGTGCTGCGGGGCACCGCCGGCGAGGGGCTCACCGCGCTTCTCCTCTCCGGGCAGGGCGCGCAGCGGGCCGGTATGGGCCGCGGGCTGTACGCCGCCTTCCCGGCCTTCGCGGCCGCCTTCGACGAGGTGTGCGCCGGCTTCCACCTGGATCACCCGCTGCCCGACGTCATCGACCGGCCCGAGCTGCTGGACAGCACCGGGTACGCCCAGCCCGCGCTCTTCGCGGTGCAGGTCGCGCTGGCCCGGCTGCTGGCGAGCTGGGGAATCGTGCCGGATCTGCTGCTCGGGCACTCGCTGGGCGAGCTGACCGCGGCGCACCTGGCCGGCGTACTTTCCCTGGCCGACGCGTGCACCCTGGTCGCCGAGCGGGCCCGGCTGATGGCGGCGCTGCCACCCGGCGGCGCGATGGTGGCCGTCCCCGCCACCGAGGACGAGATCCGCCCGCTGCTGACCGACCGGGTGGGCCTGGCCGCGGTCAACGGCCCGAACGCGGTCGTCGTCTCCGGCGACGCGGACGCGGTGGCCGAGCTCGCCGCCCGGTTCCCGACCAGCACCAGGCTGCGCGTCTCGCACGCGTTCCACTCGCACCGGATGGAGCCGATGCTGGCCGAGTTCGGCCGGGTCGCCGAGGGGCTAACCTACGCCGAGCCCGCCGTACCGGTGGTGTCCAATGTGACCGGTGCGGTGGCCACCGCGGATCAGCTGCGCACCGGGGCGTACTGGGTCCGGCAGGTGCGCGAGGCGGTCCGGTTCCGGGACGGGATCAAGGCGCTGCGGGCCGCCGAGGTGACCCGGTTCGTCGAGGTCGGCCCGGACGGGGTACTCACCGCGCTCGCCCGGGAGTGCCTCGCCGGCGAACCCGAACCGGCGGTGCTGACCCCGCTGCTGCGCCGCGACCGCCCCGAACCGGACACCGTGCTGGACGCCCTGGCCCAGCTCTACGTCACCGGCGCCGACGTCGACTGGGCGGGCGTCTTCGCCGGCGGGGCGGCCCGCCGGGTGGCCCTGCCCACGTACCCGTTCCAGAGCCGGCGTTACTGGCTGCGGGGGCGCGGCGGCGGCGATGTCAGCGGCGCCGGCCTGGACCCGGCCGGGCATCCGCTGCTGGGCGCCACGATCGCCCTGGCCGGCACCGAGGGCACCGTGCTGACCGGCCAGCTGTCGGTGCACCAGCAGCCCTGGCTCGCTGACCACGCGGTCGCCGGGGTACCGACGCTGCCCGGGACCGCGCTGCTCGAGCTGGCCCTGCGCGCCGGCGCTCAGGTGGGCTGCGGCCGGGTCGAGGAGCTGACCCTGCACCAGCCGGTGCGGCTGCCGGCCGGGGGCGCCGTGCAGGCCCAGGTCACCGTCGAGGCCGCAGACCCGACCGGCGGGCGCGCGATCGGCGTGTATACCCGCCCCGCCGACGCCGACCGGGACGAGCCGTGGACCCGGCACGCCAGCGGCACGGCGCGCCCGCTGACCGGCGAACCCGGCGCTGGCCTGGCCCAGTGGCCGCCCGCCGGCGCCCACCCCATCCCGCTGGACGGGCTCTACCCCGAGCTTGCCGCGGCCGGCCTCGACTATGGGCCCGCCTTCCAGGCGCTGGGCTCGGCGTGGCAGCGGGGTGAAGAGATCTTCGCGGAGGTACGGCCGCTCGACGGCGCGACCGGGCCCGTTGACCGGTACGCCCTGCACCCGATCGCCCTCGACGCCGCCACGCACGCGCTGGCCCGGGCCGACGGCGGTGGCACGGGGCGGGCCCCGTTCTCCTGGACCGGGGTGGAGCCGCACGGCTCCGGTACCCCGCCGGCCCGGGTCCGGTTCACCCCGACCGGGGCGGACCGGTGGGCGGTGACCGTCGCCGACGCTGCCGGCGCACCGGTCGCCTCGATCGACACGGTCGCCTTCCGGCCGGTCGCCCCCGTGTCCGCGGCCGCTCCGCTATACCGCGTCGCCTGGCAGCGGATCCCGACCGGTGGCGGCACCGCCCCGGTTGCCGGGGTGGAGCTGCTGGAGGTGACCGGTGGGCTTGACCCGGCCACGGTTCGGGCCGCCGGCCACCGGGCCATGCACGCGGTGCAGGACTGGCTGGCCCGGCCAAGTACCGGAACCCTGGTCGTGGTCACCCGGGGCGCCGTGCCGGCCGGCGGTGCGGAGGTGACCGACCTGGCCGCCGCCGCGGTCTGGGGCCTGCTGCGCTCCGCCCAGGCCGAGCACCCGGACCGGTTCGTTCTGCTCGACGCGGACCGGCCGGCGCGGGTACCGGAGCTGCTGGCGGAGCTGCTGGCCACCGGCGAGCCGCAGCTCGCGCTCCGGGACGGCCAGCTCTACGCCCCCCGGATCCGCCGGCTCACCGTCGCCGACGTCGCCCCGCCCCGGTTCGCGCCGGACGGCACTGTGCTGGTCACCGGCGCGTCGGGGGCGCTGGGCGGCGAACTCGCCCGGCACCTGGTCACCGGCTGGCAGGTGCGGCACCTGCTGCTGGTCGGGCACCGGGGCACCGACCGGCTGAGTGAGCTGGCCGGGGAGCTGACCGAGCTGGGCGCCCAGGTCGGGGTGGCGACCTGCGACCTGGCCGACCGCGCGGCGGTGGCCCGGCTGCTCGCCGAGGTACCCGCCGCGCACCCGCTCACCGCGGTCGTACACGCCGCCGGGGTGCTGGACGACGGGGTGCTCACCGCGTTGAACCCGCAGCGGCTGGACGCGGTGCTCGGCGCGAAGGCGGGCGGCGCGCTGCACCTGCACGAGCTGACCGCCGGGCTGTCCGCGTTCGTGCTCTGCTCCTCGGTCTCCGGTCTGCTGGGCGGGCCCGGACAGGGCAACTACGCGGCGGCGAACAGCGTGCTCGACGCACTCGCCGAGCACCGCCGGGCCCAGGGCCTGCCCGCCCAGTCGCTCGCCTGGGGGCTGTGGTCCGCCGGCATGGGCGACGGTGGTACCGGCGGGCACCTCGCCGACCTGGGCGGCATCCAACCATTGTCCATAGTGGAAGGGCTGGCACTGTTCGACGCGGCGCTGGGCAGCACCGAACCGACCGTGCTGCCGGTGCGGCTGGACCTGGACGCGCTGCGTTCCACCGTCCGGGAACTGCCCCGGCCGCTGTACGGGCTGGCCGGCCGGCGCGCCGCGGCGGCCCGGTCCGGTGGTGGGCTCACCGACTTCGCCGGGCCGGACCGCGCGGGCGCCCTGCTGCACCTGGTGCGCACCTCCGTGGCCGGCGTGCTCGGCCACGGATCGGCCGCCGAGGTGCCCCCGGACGCCCAGTTCCAGCAACTCGGCTTCGATTCGCTGACCGCCATTGAGCTGCGCAACGCGCTGAATGCGGCGACCGGGCTGCGGCTGCCGGCCACCCTCACCTTCGACTACCCGACCGCCGCCGCACTCGCCGCGCACCTGGCCGGCGAGCTGTCCGCCACCGGTCCGGCCACCGTCGAGGAGCGCCGGCCGGCCGACCGGACCGCCGAGCCGATCGCCATTGTCGGCATGGCGTGCCGGCTGCCCGGCGGCGTACGCGGCCCGGCGGACCTCTGGCGGCTGGTCGCGGACGGCGTCGACGCGATCGGCGAGTTCCCCACCGACCGCGGTTGGGACCTGGCCGCCCTGCACGACCCGGCCGGCCACCGCCCCGGCACCAGTTACGTACGCCACGGTGGCTTCCTCTACGACGCCGGCGACTTCGACCCCGGCTTCTTCGGCGTCTCCCCCCGCGAGGCGGCCACCCTCGACCCCCAGCAGCGGCTGCTGCTGGAGGTCTCCTGGGAGGCCCTGGAGCGCGCCGGCATCGACCCCGGCACCCTCCGCGGCAGCCTGACCGGGGTGTACGCGGGCGTGCAGTTCCACGACTACGTGGGCAGCAACAGCACCGGCTCGATCGTCACCGGCCGGATCGCCTACACCCTCGGGTTGGAGGGGCCGGCGGTGAGCGTGGATACGGCGTGTTCGTCGTCGCTGGTGGCGTTGCACTGGGCGGCGCACGCGCTCCGGCGGGGGGAGTGTGAGCTGGCGCTGGCCGGTGGGGTGACGGTGATGGCCACCCCGGAAACGTTCGTGGAGTTCAGCCGGCAGGGCGGCCTCGCCCCGGACGGCCGGTGCAAGGCGTTCGCCGCGGACGCGGACGGGACGGCCTGGTCCGAGGGCGCCGGCATGCTGGTGCTGGAGCCGCTGTCCGCGGCCCGCCGCAACGGCCACCCGGTCCTCGCCGTGCTGCGCGGCAGCGCGGTCAACCAGGACGGCACCTCCAACGGGCTGACCGCGCCGAACGGCCCGGCCCAGCAGCGGGTGATCCGCCGGGCACTGGCCGACGCCGGCCTCACCCCGGCCGACGTGGACGCCGTCGAGGCGCACGGCACCGGCACCCGGCTCGGCGACCCGATCGAGGCGCAGGCGCTGCTGGCGACGTACGGCCGGGACTGCGAGCGCCCACTGTGGATCGGATCGGTGAAGTCGAACCTGGGGCACACGCAGGCGGCGGCCGGGGTGACCGGCGTGATCAAGATGGTCCTCGCCATGCGGCACGGCGAACTGCCGCGCACCCTGCACGTCGGCAGTCCGTCCGAGGAGGTGGACTGGTCGTCCGGCGCGGTGCGCCTGCTGACCGAGCCGGTCGACTGGCCCGAGCACGGGCACCCCCGCCGCGCCGGGATCTCCTCGTTCGGGGTCAGCGGCACCAACGCCCACGTCATCATCGAGCAGGTGCCCGAGCCCGTCCCGGGCGACCGGCCGGCCCCGGCCGGCACGCTGCCCTGGCCGGTCTCCGGGCGTAGTCCGGGGGCGTTGCGTGCGCAGGCGGAGCGGTTGCTCGACTACTTGGACGAGGAGCCGGACCGGGATCTGCGGGATGTGGGGTTTTCGTTGGCGACCGGGCGTTCGGTGTTTGAGCATCGGGCTGTTGTGTGTGGTGCTACCCGGTCCGATTTTCTGCGTGGGTTGACTGGGCTGGCTGATGGCGAGTCGGTGTCTGGTGTGGTGTCCGGGACGGTGCTCGACGGTGGTACGGGTTGGTTGTTTTCTGGTCAGGGTTCGCAGCGTGTGGGTATGGGTCGGGGTTTGGCTGGCCGGTTCCCGGTGTTCGCGGAGGCGTTCGCTGAGGTGTGCGCGGTGTTGGACGGGTTGTTGGAGCGGCCTCTGAGTGCTGTGTGGGATGAGCCTGAGTTGTTGGATCGGACGGGGTTTGCGCAGCCGGGGTTGTTCGCGGTGCAGGTGGCGTTGGCTCGGTTGTGGCAGTCCTGGGGTGTGGTGCCGGATGTGGTGGGTGGGCATTCGATTGGTGAGTTGACGGCTGCGTATGTGGCGGGGGTGTGGTCGCTGGAGGATGCGTGTCGGGTGGTGGCCGCGCGGGCGCGGTTGATGCAGGCGCTTGCTCCGGGTGGGGCGATGGTGGCGTTGCCGGTTTCGGAGGAGCAGGTCCGGGCGGTGTTGCCTCCGGAGGTTGATGTGGCGGCGGTGAATGGTCCCCGCGCGGTTGTGATCTCGGGTGCGGAGCAGGCGGTCCTGCGGGTGGCGGATGGGTTTGCGGGGTCGCGCAGGTTGCGGGTTTCGCATGCGTTTCATTCGCGGTTGATGGAGCCGATGTTGGCTGAGTTCAGCCAGGTGTTCGCGGAGGTGGAGTTCCGTCAGCCGCGGATTCCGGTGGTCGGTGCTCGGGTGGATGATGCCGCGTTTTGGGTGGGGCAGGTGCGGGATACGGTGCGGTTCGCCGACACGGTGACCGCGATGCGCGGGCAGGGTGTGGGCCGGTTCGTGGAGATCGGCCCGGATGCCACGTTGAGCGGGTTGGTGGCGCAGTGTCTGGACGGGGCGCCGGTGAGCGTGACCGCGAGTCTGCG
>NZ_SMKN01000147.1 GCF_004348675.1 Micromonospora sp. KC606
ACCCCGCCCCGGCCCCGTGGTCGTGACGGACCGGGCGGGAATTCATGGCCGGGAGCACCGAAACCTCAAGATTCCCGCCAGATGCGCATCGATCCTGTGGGATTGCCACGCATGAATGAGAGCATGTGTGGCATCAGCGGCTGGCGATTATCCGGCCCCCGGGTAAGCGGAGTGAGGAATTGCTATGTGGAAAATTGGTCGTAAAACCCTGGCTGTCGCGTTCAGTGCGTTCGCCGTGGCTGGAGTACTTGCCGTTCCGAGCCCCGCATTCGCCTGCGGATACAACGTCACGTACGGCGCGTGGAAGCACATCCCGGACACTTTGACCTGGCAACGGGAGTGGTCGTGGTTCTTCTACAACTGCAACACCAGCACGGTGCGCCGCAAGGTCATCGTGAACAACGGCTCGGACAGCCCCTGCTACTCAATCGCCCCCAGGGACACCCGCAACTACCGCAACCACGAGTCCAACACCGCCGGATACCGTATCAATCAGTACGAGAGGACCGCCTCCTGCTAGGGCTTGTGCTTTAGTGGATCGGCCGCGCGCCCGGCTGCGGGCGACTTGGTGGAACGCCTCCGGAATTGGTGGCACCCCACCGGTGCATGTCTGTCGCCGGCCCGGCCGGGTACCACGTCTGCCTCGTCGTCGCATTGCGGCACACCAATCCGCAACGGCGGCGACAACCGTCGACGCCACTTCGATTGGGATGGCCTCCTGGCCGGAGCCCAACCCGTATCGCCGCCCCATCCGCTGGCCGTGGATGGCCCCCCTCACTGCCCGCGAAGCTGCTGGCCCCGGCTCGGGCCGTCACGCGTTGTGAGGTTGGCGGCGATGCGGATCTCCTTTCCGCCCCGCCTATCTGGTGACCGGCGAGGCGTGGTGGCGTCCGGCCGGGGATCGGTAGGGGCTCACAGGCGGCCGGCGCGGGTGTGCAGCAGGTCGCGCAGCGACCGGATGTCCCCGGGCGAGGTGCGGGAGGCGAGCCAGTACATCAGCCCGGTGGGGATGAAGAAGAGCTGGAAGACGGCCAACCCGACGGCGTAGTTCAGCGGCGGCGGAAACGCCGCCCGCAGTCCGTGGAAGGCCACCCCGACCAGCCCGTTGCCAGCGGCCCGGCCGATCCCGTTGACCAGGTTGCCCAGGCTGTAGACCGTGCCCCGGTGCTCCGGCGGATTGACGTCGGCGATCAGGGCGAACCAGTTCGGTGAGTTCGCCGAGGTCAGGGCCAGCGCCACGACGGCGGTGAGCAGGCTCAACCCGACTGTGGGCTCGGTCAGCACGCTGGCCAGCACGGCGCCCACCACCGCCCCGGAGCCGCCGCCGTCCGGCACGTCGATCCGGATCGGCACCAGGAACAGGACCAGATAGAACGGCAGGGCCGCGAGAACGCCCACCGCCGCGACCAGGGCCCGCCCCCGTGGCGTTCGCCGTTGCAGCGCGTCGCCGGCGAGTCCACCCACGATCGAGAGCACCCCGCCGAGCTGGAACAGGGTGGCGAAGACGCTGCCCACCAGGACCGCGGTGGCCGGTGAGTAGCCCTGGTCCCGGGCTCGCTCGGCGAAGAGCACCGGCAGCCAGACCAGCGAACCGAACGCCGCCTGCGCGGTCAGCCCCTGCAGGATCAGCCAGCGGTTGGTCCGCCGGGCCAGGATCCGGGGTAGGTCCGCTCGGCTGATCCGGTAGTCGTACTCGACGCCGGCGTCGACCGCCCGGGCCAGCTCCGGCTCGCTCTGCCCCCGCCGCACGTCGTAGGTGAACAGATACGCGGCGGCCGCCACCACGCCGACCACGGTGACCGCCAGGAACGGACGTCGCCAGTCGGTGCTGCCCAGGATGCCGCCGGTGAGCGTCCCGGCCAGCGTGCCCACCCCCTGCGACAGGCCCCAGAAGCTCATCACCAGCCCCCGGCGGCGCGGCGAGATCAGGTCGGTGACCACGGAGAACCCGACGGAGCCGACCGCACCCAGCCCGACCGCGGCCAGCAGTTGGGCGGCCAGGAACGCCGGGTAGTTCGGGGCGAGACCGCTGCCCCCCGTGCCGACGGCCCAGACCAGCGTGCCGACCATGAGCAACGGCTTGCGGTCCGCCCGGTCGCCCACGTACGCCCAGGCGACCGCCGCCACCGCGCTGACCAGGAAACTCACCGCGGTGACCAGCCCGAGCAGGCGCTGTGGCACACCCAGCGCGCCGGAGATCGGCCCGTACAGCGGGGGCACCAGGCCGATCGCCACGTTGTCCAGTGAGGCGAGCACCACGAACACCACGACGCTGTAATACCGGTGCGCCGCGTTCCCGCGCCGAGAGATCCTGGTGCCAGCCATGACCGGCAGCAAACCAGGTCCGGTTAACGACCCGGCGGCCGGCCCTGCCCCGGCCCCGTCCGTCCGCCCGGGTACGCCGCCGGCGCCACCCGGTCGACGATCTGGTCACGGGCCCGGGCGTACCGCTCCCGGACGGCGGGCACCGGCTCGGCGGCGTACTCGGCCAGACCGGAGACGGGCCACCTGGGCGGCGTCGCGCCGCCCAGGGCGATCCAGGCGGCCTGGCGGGCGGCGCCGTCGGCGACGTACTCCCCGGGCGGCGGCACGACCACCCGCCGGCCGAAGACCTGCGGGGCGATCCGGCGCACCGCCGCCGACCGGGCGCCACCGCCGACCAGAATGATCCGGTCGGCCCGGGCCCCCTGCGCCAGCAGCGCGTCCAGGCCGTCGGCGAGCGCGCAGAGCATGCCCTCGACGGCGGCCCGGGCCAGGTGCACAGGGGTGGCGGTGTGCAGGGTGAGCCCGTGCACCGCGCCGGTGGCCAGCGGCCGGTCCGGGGTCCGCTCCCCCTCCAGGTAGGGAACCAGCGCCAGGCCGTCCGCGCCGGGCGGGGCGGACAGCGCCAACTCGGAGAGGGTGTCGAGGTCGACGCCGAGCATCGTCGCGGCGGCGTCCAGCACCCGGGCGGCGTTGAGCGTGCAGACCAGCGGCAGGTAGCGGCCGGTGGCGTCGGCGAAGCCGGCGACCGCTCCGGTGACGTCGGCCGCCGGGATGTCGGAGACCGCGAAGACCGTCCCCGAGGTGCCGATGGAGACGACCACGTCACCGGGACCGGCCCCGACGCCGAGCGCGGCGGCGGCGTTGTCCCCGGTGCCGGGGCCGAGCAGCGCCGCCGCGCCCGACCTGCCCGCCGGGTCGGCGAGCACGGCCGGTTCCAGCTGGCCGGCGACCTCGGCCGGACCGAGCACGGTGGGCACCCGTGGCACCCGGCCGAAGGCCCGTTCCAGCAGGTCCAGGCGGTACTCGCCGGTACGGGGCGACCAGTAGCCGGTGCCGCTGGCGTCGCCCCGGTCGGTGCGCAGCGCCGGCAGGCCGGGCGCGCCGGCCAGCCGCCAGGTGAGCCAGTCGTGCGGCAGGCAGACCGCCGCCACCCGGGCCGCGTTCGTCGGCTCGTGCCGGGCCAGCCAGCGCAGCTTGGTGGCGGTGAAGCTGGCCACCGGGACCAGCCCGACCGCGTCGGCCCAGAAGCGCCGGCCCGGCTCCCCGCCACCGGCCTCGGCGATCAGGTCGGCGGCGGCCCCGGCGGACCGGGTGTCGTTCCACAGCAGCGCCGGGCGGATCACCTGGCCCGACTCGTCCAGGCAGACCATCCCGTGCTGCTGGCCGGCGACCGCGACGGCCGCGACGTCGGCCAGCCCACCGGCGGCGTCGACCGCCGTCCGTAGGGCGTCCCACCAGGCGTCGGGGTGCACCTCGGTGCCGTCCGGGTGCGGCGCCCGACCCTGCCGGACCAGGCTGCCGGTCTCCGCGTCCCGGATGACGAGCTTGCAGGACTGGGTCGACGAGTCGACGCCGGCGACGAGCGGCATGGCGGCCCGCCTCAGCGCGCGCCGAGCAGGTGCTCGACGGCGAGCTGGTTGAGCCGGACGAAGCCGAAGCCCTTCGCCCCGGCCGCGTCGGCGTCGAACTCCTCGAAGGCGGAACGGTCGGCGAGCAGGTCGGCGTAGCTCTCCCCCGGGGCCAGGGTCGGGGTGGCCAGCTCGCCGACCCTGCTGGCGGCGAGGGCCTCGGCGACCTCCGGGTCGGCCCGGAAGGCGGCCGCCCGCTCCTTGAGCAGGAGGTAGGTGCGCATGTTCGCCTCGGCCGAGGCCCACACCCCGGAGAAGTCCTCGGTGCGGGAGGGCTTGTAGTCGAAGTGCCGCGGGCCCTCGTACGCCGGACCGCCGTCGGGTCCGCCGTGCTCCAGCAGGTCGACCAGGGCGAACGCGTTGAGCAGGTCGCCGTGGCCGAAGACGAGGTCCTGGTCGTACTTGATGCCGCGCTGGCCGTTGAGGTCGATGTGGAACAGCTTGCCCTGCCAGAGCGCCTGGGCGATGCCGTGGGCGAAGTTCAACCCGGCCATCTGCTCGTGGCCGACCTCGGGGTTGAGGCCGACCAGCTCCGGGTGGGCCAGGGTGGAGATGAACGCCAGCGCGTGACCGACGGTGGGCAGCAGGATGTCGCCGCGCGGCTCGTTCGGCTTCGGCTCGATGGCGAAGCGCAGGTCGTAGCCGGAGTCGATGACGTACTGGCAGAGCAGGTCGACGCCCTCCCGGTAGCGGTCCAGCGCGGCGCGCACGTCCTTGGCCAGGTCGTACTCGGCGCCTTCCCGGCCGCCCCACATGACGAAGGTGCGGGCGCCCAGTTCGGCGGCGAGGTCGAGGTTGCGCAGCACCTTGCGCAGCGCGTACCGCCGGACGTCACGGTCGTTGCTGGTGAAACCGCCGTCCTTGAACACGGGGTGGGTGAAGAGGTTGGTGGTGACCATCGGGACCACCATGCCGGTCTCGTCGAGGGCCTTGCGGAACCGGGTCAGGTGCGCGTCGCGGGTGGCGGCGTCGGCGCCGAAGGGCACCAGGTCGTCGTCGTGGAAGGTGACGCCGTACGCACCCAGTTCGGCGAGTCGGTGCACCGCCTCGACCGGGTCCAGTTCGGCGCGGGTGGCGTCGCCGAACGGGTCGCGGGCCTGCCAGCCCACGGTCCAGAGCCCGAAGGAGAACCTGTCGGCGGGGGTGGGACGGTGAGCCATGGCAGACCTCCGGGTGGTGGTGTCGACCGCTATTTGTTCAGTGGTTGAATTAAATGGTGGCGGTGTGGCATTGTCAAGAGGTGACCAGCGCCAACACCGCCGGGGCGGTCCGCCAGGGCAGCCTGCGCGAGCTCAACCTCGCCGTGGTGCTGGGGCGGATCGCCGCCGCCGGCCGTCCCCCGTCTCGGGCCGCGATCGCCGCCGACACCGGCCTCACCCGGGCCACCGTCTCCGCGGTGGTGGACGACCTGATCGCCGGGCGGCTGGTCGCCGAGGTCGACCCCGAGCCGCGCACCGGGGCGGGGCGACCCGCCCGAGGGCTGCGGCTCGCCGCCGACGGGCCCGCCGGGCTCGGGCTGGAGATCAACGTCGACTACCTGGCCGCCTGCGTCGTCGACCTGACCGGCGCTGTCCGCCACCACGAGGTCCGCCGGGCCGACCTGCGTCCCGTCTCCCCGAGCGAGGCGCTCGCCCGCCTGGTCGAGCTGGCCGGGCGGGCCCACGCGGTGGCCGACCGGCTGGGGCTCACCCTGGCCGGCGCAACCCTGGCCGTGCCGGGCCTCGTCGACGCCCACGGGCTGGTCCGGCTCGCGCCCAACCTCGGCTGGCGCGACGTGGACGTCCCCGCCCTGCTCGCCGGGCATCCGCCACTCACCGGCACGGTCGGCGGGGTGCCGGCGCTGACCGTCGACAACGAGGCGAACCTGGCCGCCCTCGGCGAGCTGTACGCCGTCCCAGGCACGGCGAGCTTCCTGCACGTCTCCGGTGAGATCGGCATCGGCGCCGGGATCGTCCTCGACGGCGTGCTCTTCCGGGGTGCCCGGGGCTGGAGCGGCGAGCTGGGTCACGTACCGGTCGACCCGGCCGGGCCGCGGTGCCGCTGCGGCGGCCGGGGCTGCCTGGAGACGTACGCCGGTCAGGAGGCCATCCTCGGCGCGGCCGGGCTCTCCGAGGCGGACCTGCCGGCGGACACCGCCGCCCGGCGGCTGGCCCACCTCGCCGCGGCCGGCGACCGGGCCACCCTCGACGCGCTGCACGCGGCCGGGAACGCCCTGGGGGTGGCCGTCGCAGGCGTGGTGAACCTGCTCGACCTGGACACCGTGGTACTTGGCGGCGGATACGCGACCCTCGCGCCCTGGCTGCGACCGCCCGTCGCCGCCGAGCTGACCGCCCGGGTGCTCACCGCCGCCTGGGCGCCCGTCTCGGTCCGCGCCGCCGCGCTCGGGTCGGAGTCCGCAGCGGTCGGCGGCGCCGGTGCCGTGGTCCACCGGATCGTCGCCCGGCCGTCCGGCTGGCTCGCCCGACGGGAGTGAATCCCCGTGCGGGCGGCGTCACGCCGGCGCGGCCCAGGCCGAGTGGGCCACCGACGGCGGGCCACCGAGAGACTCGCGGGCGACCACCGGCCGCCCGGCCGTCGGCTCCGCCGCCCCCTCCCGCTGCCGGGCCACCCGGTCGAATTCGCGGATGCCGCGCAGCAGTTCCTCCCGGCCCTCGCTGCTCATGCCGGAGAGCACCTCGGCCAGCCGCCGCCGGCGATCCCGCCGCAGGTCGGTGAGGAGCCGCCGCGCCTCCGGGGTCAGGTGCAAGGCGATCTCGCGCCGATCCAGGCGGCCCGGTTCGCGTTCCAGCATGCCGGCCGCGACCAGGCGGTCACAGAGCCGGCTCGCCGAGGAGAGCAGCATGTCCAGCAGGGTCGCGAGCCGGCGGAGGTTGATTCCGTCGTGCCGCTCCACCACCATCACCGCACGGAGCTGCGCGCCGGACAGCCGGCTGGTCGTCCGCTCCCGCGCCGCCTCCCACACGGACAGGAGAGCACCGGCCGCGGCATCCAGCTCGGCGGCCATACTCACGTGTGGTCTGCGAGGACCGCTGTCATCGGCCATGGTGGGCCCGAGACTACCCGCCGCAGCGGGTCGGCGGCCCCGATCAGAGGAGTGACGATGCGCGGACCGGACGACCGGGCCCGACAGGCGCTGATCGAGGCGCCGGTCGACCTCCTGCTGGACCGACTCACCAGCCAGTTGGCCAGCGACTTCGGGATCTCCGGGGCCGAGCTGTACCAGGTCGACTACCGGCTGTCGGTGCTGCTGCCGTTCGGCGGCGGGGAGCCGGTCACCCGGCCTGGTCACCCCGCCTGGCGCTGCTTCGACCACCAGGAGCCGATTCTGGCGGGCGACGCCGGCTGGTTCCCGGTCGGCATGCGCGGGGAGCGGCGCGGGGTGCTCCGACTGATCCCGGCGCCGCAGGACCAGGAGGCCGTCGACCAGCTCGCCGCCATCGCCACCGCGCTCGGGCACGAACTTGCCGCCGTCTCTGCCGGCACCGACCTGTACCGGGATGCCCGGCGGGCCCGCCGGCTCACCCTCGCCGCCGAGATGCAGTGGGAGCTGCTGCCCGGACGCAGCCGGGTCCGCCCGTCGTTCAGCCTGGCCGGGCAACTGGAGCCGGCGTACGCGGTGCGTGGCGACAGCTTCGACTGGTCCGACGACGGACGCCGGGTGTGGCTCTCCACCGTCAACGGCACCGGCGAAGGGGTGGCCGCCGCGATGCTCACCGCGCTGGCCACGCACGCGCTGCGCAACGCACGCCGAGGCGGCCTGGCCCTCGCCGACCAGGCGGCCCTCGCCGACCAGGCGATCTACGCCTTGCACCGAGGTGAGCAACACCTCGCCACCCTGCTGATGGAGGTTGACCTCGCCTCCGGCCGGTTGACCGTGGTCGACGCCGGCTCACCCCGACTGGTGCTGCTGCGCGACGGCGAGGCCAGCGAGCCGGCGCTGGACAAGCAGTTCCCGCTCGGCATGTTCGAGGGGACCGACTACCAGGAGCAGCACATCGACCTGAGCCGTGGTGACCGGCTCTTCGTGGTCAGCGACGGGGTGGTCGACGCGCTCGGCGGCAACATCCGCTACGGGGAGACCGCGCTGGACCGCATCCTGCGTCGTACCAGGCCCATGGCGCCGCTGGACGCCGTCCGCTCGCTGGTCGGGGACCTGCGGGCGTTCGTCACCGGGGACCTCATCGACGACGCGGTCGTGGTCTGCCTGGACTGGACCGGCCCTCACCCCTGACCGCCCCCGCGCTCAGTACGCCCCGCGCCGCCGGAGCACCGCGCCGAAGGTCTTCCAGAGGATGGTCAGGTCGGCGGCGAGGGACCAGTTCTCCACGTAGTAGAGGTCGAGCCGGATGCCGTCCTCCCAACTCAGGTCGGATCGGCCGCTGACCTGCCAGAGCCCGGTCATGCCCGGCTTCACCAGCAGGCGGCGGGCCACGTCGCCGTCGTACCGGGCGACCTCCGACGGCAGCGGCGGCCGCGGGCCGACCAGACTCATCTGCCCGAGCAGCACGTTGACCAGTTGGGGCAGCTCGTCCAGGGACCACTTGCGCAGCAGCCGGCCGATCCGGGTCACCCGGGGATCGTCACGCATCTTGAACAGCAGCCCGTCGGTCTCGTTGCGGGCGGCCAGCTCGGCCAGGAGCTCGTCGGCGTTGACCACCATGGTGCGGAACTTCAGCACCGCGAACTCGTGCCCGCCCTGCCCGACCCGGGTCTGCCGGAACAGCACCGGCCCCCGGCCGTCCAGTCGGATGGCCAGCGCGATCACCGCGATGAACGGCAGGGCCAGCAGCAGCGTCAGCGCGGCGAGGGTGCGGTCGACGAGTTCCTTGACCAGCTTGCGGGCGCCCCGGAACTCCGGGGCCTCGACGTGGATCAGCGGCAGGCCGGCGACCGGCCGGGTGTGGATGCGAGGCCCGGCGACGTCGGTCAGCGCGGGTGCCACCACGAGGTCTATCCCGGTCCCTTCCAGCTGCCAGCCCAGCCGGCGCAGCCGGGCGGCGGTCAGCTCCCCGGAGGCGGTTACCGCGACGGTATCGGCGCCGATCGCCGCCGCCGCCTCGGGCACCCCCCGCAGCGAGCCCACCACCGGCACATCGCTGAGCCGCTGCGGCACCGGTGCGAGCAGCGCGTCGGGGATGCAGGCGCCGACCACCTGGTAGCCGGCGTATGGTTCGCGGCGCAGGGTGTGCACGAGTTCCAGCACGTGCGCGGTGTCGCCGACGACCAGCACCCGGCGGGACCAGCCGGCACCGTTGTACCGGGCCAGGTGCAGCCGCTTGCGGGCGGCGAACCGGGTCACCACCAGGGCCACCGTGCCGAAGGCGAAGGAGATGGCGAGGAACCCGCGGGAGACGCCGACGTCGGCGATGTATCCGGCGATCGCGATGCCACCGGCGAGGCGCAGACTGGCGGCGCTGACCCGGCGGTACTCGTCGGCGCCGTAGCCGAGCACCCGGTCGTCGTAGCAGCGCATCGCCTTGAGGGAGATCAGCCAGGTGAGCACCAAACCCGGGGCCACCAGGACGTAGGGGATCTCCGAACCGACCGGGGTCTGGTCGCCGAAGCGGGCGGCGTACCCGGCCAGGACGGCGAGACAGAGGACAGCTGTGTCGAGGACGACCAGGAGCCGCACGTACGCCCGCTGGTTCGCGCGGGCGACGGGCCCGGACGAGCGGCCCGTCGGCACCGACGACGTCGGGGTGGGCGTGGAAAGGGTTGCCGCACTCACCGGGCCTCCTCCCATCGCGCGAGTCGGCTCCGGCTCGCCGACGCCCAGGCTCGGAAGTGCCGCCGAAGCGCTTCCGACATCCTGCCTCACAATGATGACTACCGATTGCTTCGGACGTATTGCCGTCAGTTTTCCCCTGTCAGGAGAACGCGGACCGCCGCACCAGGAGATCCGGTGCGGCGGTCCGCGCTGTCCGGCGACTCAGCGCGGCGCGTTCGGGCGCAGTGCGATCGCCTTGAGGAAGATGTCGCCGATCTTGGTCGGGTCCTCGGTGACGAAGGTGCCGCCGCCGGTGACGTTGGTGATCGACTGAAGCTCGGCCTTGGAGACCTCGTTACCGATGCCGATGATCACGACCTGCACCGGCCGCTCCGGGTCGGCCAGCGCCTTCAGTTCACCGAGCAGCTTGGCCTGGGAGATGCCGCTGTCGTCCTCGTTCTTACCGTCGGTGAAGAGCACCACCGAGTTGACCCGCCCCGGCTCCCAGTCCCGCTGGACCGTCTTGTACGCCTCGAGCATCGTGTCGTACAGGCCGGTGTTGCCGTCGGACGGGCGGACCACGCCCAGGCCCTGCTCCAACTTGCTCCGGTTGCTGGACAGCGGGTTGATCGGCACGACCTCACGCCAGTCCCGGGAGCCCACCAGGTTCGTCGAGAACGTCCACAGGCCGATCGACCAGGAGTCGTCGAAGAGATTCAGGCCGCGGCTCGCCGCCGCCACGGTGACCTGCGCACGGCTGGCGTTGTTGGCGGAGGGGACCTCCGTCTTCATGGAACCGGAGACGTCGATGACGCAGAGCATCCGGCCGGACTGGGTCGCGATGGACCAGCCGGAGACCGCCCGGTCGATCGCGACCGGGTCCAGGCCACCCGCGGCGCCGACGCCGGCCGGCGGGACGGTCGACTGTCCACCGGCCGGGCTCGGGGCGCCCTGCGGCGCCTTGAATCCCGCACCCCAGTTGCCGTCCGGCGCGCGCAGCGACTGCGCGGCCAGCCGGTCCTTGAACCCCTGGGTGGTGAGCAGCTCGTAGAGCACCCTGGCTGCCGATGCCTTCGACGGCTCGATGCCGGGCAGCACCGCGTACGGGTAGTCCAGCGGCATGGGCGACGGCTCCAGGTAGAGCGCGGCCAGCGGGATCGGCGGCTTGGTGTTGTTGTACGCCATCACGTCTTCCTCCGACAGCGCGGCTGCGGAGAGCGCGCTGGCGATGGACGCCGGGTCGTTGGAGCGTGGGAACCGGGCCAGCAGGTCCTGCCGCAGCGCGGAGCGGCCGGTGGCCAGAGCCCGGAGCGCGCCGGTGGTGGCCTGCTGCGCGTCCCCGCCGGAGGCGCTGGCGGCGGCGGTGAGCGAGAGGAGCCCGGACAGGCCGGCGGCGTCCCGGGTCGGCTCGACGATCCCGGCGCGCAACGGCTTGTCGCTGCTGACCGCGCGGAGCAGGTCGGTCCAGCTGAGCTTCTCGTCCGGCCAACCGAGACGCGAGGCGGCGACCGGCTCCGGCATGGCCACCACGATCGGGCTGCGGGCGATCGACGCGCCGTTGCCCGGGGCGAACGCGGTGGCGCCGTTGTTCTTCAGCCGCAGCAGCCAGGTGGAGGAGTCCGGGATCCAGACGTCGGGGGTGATGACGGTGCCGCTGGCCTGCCCCACGCCCGCGAGGGTGGCGCCGTGCTTGCTGGCGACCGCGGCGGCCACGTCGACCGACTCGGAGGAGGCGACGGTGACCGCGATGCAGGTGCCGCCGACCGCTGCCCCGTCCTTGACCCACTGGGCGGCGGCGTCCCCGACCGCCGGCGCCAGTTCCGGCGTGGCGGCCACGGTGAGCTGGATCTCCCCCGAGCAGGACGGGCCGGCCAGCTGCTGGTAACCGAACCAGGACCCGGCGACCACGGCGGCGAGCGCGGTCGCCACAGCTGCGGCTCCTGCTCCACGGATACTTGAACGCATGCGATGGCGGCCAGACACGCCGACCATCTTGCGCAGGTCGGGCGCTTACCGCCATAACCGTTCGGACGAAAGTTACTGAGGAGAAACAGTTGATCACAGTTTCGCCACACTGAGTAGTCAGTCCGTCTCCAGGTGTGGGATTCCTCCACTCCGGAGCGTCATCGGTCAGGGTAGGACACAGGTGGGGCTCGGCACCTCGACCGGCTCGCCGAGTGGTTCCGGCACACCCGAGCCCGGATCCACCCGAAACACCCGCACCATGTCGGCCCGCTCGTCCGCGACGTAGAGATGCCCGCCGACCAGCACGAAGTGCCGCGGCCACTCCCCGCCCGTCGCCACCTCCGCCACCAGCCGCGGCAGGTCGCCGTCGAGTGCGAAGACCGCGACGGTACCGACTCCCCGGTTGCCGACGTAGAGGAAGCGCCCACCCGGACCGACGGCGATCTCCGAGGGCTGGACGTGCCCCGCCCGGCCGCTGGCCTCGATGCGTCCCCGCTGGCGCAGGTCCCCCTCCGCGGTCAACTCGTACGCGGTGACCGTCGCGTCCAGCTCACCCGCCACCCAGCAACGCCGCCCGTCGGGATGCCGGGCCAGGTGACGCGGCCCGGTGCCGGCGGCGGTACGCACCCGGGGCGCGCGGGGCACCAGTCGGCCCGACCCGGCGTCCAGGTCGTAGCGGTAGATCGAGTCGGTGCCGAGGTCGACCGCGAGCAGCGGACCGGCGCCCGGGTCCGGGGAGACCATGTGACAGTGCGGCTTCTCCTGGCGCTCCGGATCCGGGCCGTGGCCCTCGTGCCGGACGAGGTCGCTGCGTTCCCCCGGCACCCCGCGAGCGTCGAGCGGGAGGACCGCGACGCTGCCACCGCCGTAGTTGGCGACGAGGAGGTGCCCGCCGTCCGGCGCGACCGCCAGGTGGCACGGCTCGGCGCCACCGGTCGACCGGACGGCCAGCGGGGTCAGCTCACCCCCCTGACCCACTCCGAAGGCACTGACCCGGCCCTCGGCAAGCTCGTTGACCGCGTACAGCACCGGCAGGGTGGGGTGCCGGGCGAGGAAGGAGGGTGACTCGGTCGCCGCCACCGTGCCGAGCGGCGTCAACTCCCCCGAGCCCCGGTCCCGACGGGCGGCCACGATGCCGTCTCCCCGCCCGCCGCTGGCCGCCGTGTATCCGCCGATGTGGACGATGTCACTCGTCACCGCTGCGTCCCTTCGCCGTCCTGCCGTCGATCCAACCAGAGCCTTCCCGGCGGACCCGACCGTTGGGCTCCTTTCCCGGATTTCCGCACGGGCCGCCCGGCTCCGCACTCGACGGTGCGACGGGCACCGAGGGCGAGCCACGGCCTCCGGCGCGGCGGGCCGGGCGCCGTCAACCGGTACGGCGGACCGGGTCGGGGGCGGCGCCGTGGCACCGCCCCCGACCCGGGTCAGGCCACCGGGACCGGTTCGCCCCGCTGCCGGGCCACATGCTCGACCAGCGAGATCAGCACCATCTTCGCGGACTGGCGGTCCCGCGCGTCACAGAGCACCACCGGCACCTGCGGGTCGATGTCCAGCGCCTGACGAACCGCCTCGGTGCCGAACTGGCGGGCCCCGGCGAAGTGGTTCACCCCGACCACGAACGGGATGCCGCGCTGCTCGAAGTAGTCGATCGAGGGAAAGCAGTCGGCCAGCCGGCGGGTGTCGGCGAGCACGACCGCGCCGAGCGCGCCGAAGGCCAACTCGTCCCACAGGAACCAGAACCGGTCCTGGCCCGGCGTGCCGAAGAGGTAGACCTGGAGATCCTCGGTGATGGTGATCCGACCGAAGTCCATCGCCACCGTGGTGGTGGTCTTCCCCTCCACCCCGGAGAGGTCGTCGGTGCCGATGCTGACGCTGGTCAACACCTCCTCGGTCTGCAGGGGGCGTACCTCGCTCAGGGCGCTGACCAACGTCGTCTTGCCCGCGCCGAAGCCGCCGGCAATGAGGATCTTGAGAGCCAGCGGCAACCGGGCCCCGGAGGAGTCCCGGTCAGAGCGCACGTAGTCCACTGACCACCGCCTTGAGGATGTCGTTGTCGGGAAGTGCGGCGACCGGCGGCTCGTGCACCGAGGCCAGCCCCCGGGCGAGCAGGTCGCCGAGGAGAACGCGGACCACGCCCACGGCGAGGTCGAGGTCGGCGGCGAGGTCCGCCACCGTGACCGGGCGCCGGGCCAGTTCGACCAGACGCCGGTGTTCGGGCTGCAACCCGGGCTGACCGGCCGGATCCCCGTGCGCCAGCACGAACGCAACCAGATCGAACCCGTCGACGGCCGGGCGCACCCGGCCGCCGGTGAGGGTGTACGGCCGGACCACCGGACCGGCTGCGCCGTCCAGCCACTCGTGCTGAGGGCCCGGCGGCTCAGCTCGCATCGACGGCCTCCGCCGTCGCCCGGGCCGGCGCCGTCAGTTTCTCGCCGACCCGGATAACCAGCATCGCCATCTCGTACGCCACGAAACCGATGTCCGCGTCGGCCTCGCAGACCAAGGCCAGGCAGGTGCCCTGACCGGCGGCCGTGACGAACAGGTACGCGGACTCCATCTCCACCACCGTCTGTCGGACCCCGCCGGCGTCGAGGTGCCGGCTGGCACCCTTGGCCAGGCTGGAGAAGCCGGAGGCCAGGGCGCAGAGGTGTTCGGCGTCGGCGGTGTCCATCCCGGTGGAGGCCCCGAGCAGCAGACCGTCGGCGGAGAGCACCACCGCCTCCAGTGCGGGGGGCACCCGATCCACCAGCTCGTCCAGCAACCAGCCGAGGTCGGCGCTCTGCCTCGTCGTGTGCACCACTAGGCGTCCCTCTCAGTCGCGGTCGGGGAGTCGGAGGCCGCCGCCGGTTCGACCGGCGACGAGGACGGCTCGGGGCGGGCTCGCCCGTCGGGACCGTCGGTGGCCGCCGGGTCGGGCGGCAACGGGCGCAGCGTGACGCTCTCCCGCCGGCCTCGGGCGGTGCCGGCCTGGAGCGCCGACATCTGCCGGCGTACCTCCTCGGGCGAGCGGGGGGCCGGGGCCTCCGCGGCCTGCGACCG
>NZ_SMKN01000148.1 GCF_004348675.1 Micromonospora sp. KC606
GGGTGGTGGCTGCCGTCCCTGGCGCCCTCGCGTGCCGGTTTGGCGACCGGGTCGGGCTGAGGAGGCAGGCTCTGTGGTGCTGCCGGTGCGGTGGTCAGCCGAGATCGCCGGGCTGGTTCGCTGCCGATCCGACGAGGCGCAGGGCTGCGGCCGCGACCGCCCGCTGCACCTCCTCACGCGGTGGGAGGACGGGTAGGTCGCGGCGCATTCCGATGACGCTCTCCACCAGGCCGAAGACGAGGTCGCCGGTGATGTCGGTGTCCTCGGTCGTGTCGGAGGCGGCGGCCACGAGCCGGCGGTAGGTCAGGCGCAGCTGTTCGCGTTCGCGGCGGAAGCGGGCGAAGGGCTCGGAGGCGACCTCCGGCAGGGCGTAGAGGATGCCGATGTTCCAGCGGGCGCCGAGCAGGACGTCGACGTCGTACCTCACCAACTCGCGCAGGGCGGCCGCGGGCTCCAGGTCCGTGTCGGCGAGTTCCCCCGCGTAGGCGAGCGACGGGCGGACGGTGGCCTCGAGCAGTTCGGCGAGGATCTGTTCCTTGTTGGCGAAGTGGTAGTAGAGCGACGCCTGGCGGATGCCGACGGTCTCGGCGATCAGCCGGGTGGAGGTGGCGGCGTAGCCGCGCTGGGCGAAGAGTTCGGCGGCAGCGTCGAGGATCTCCTCGCGGGCGGTGGCGGTGGGAAGGCGTCGTGCGCCGGACCGGGGGCGTCCTACGGGGGCTGCCGAGGGTGACGACTTCACGTATGAATCGTCGCATGCCGGTCGCTTGTCGCCCTGTCGTCCTCTGCCGTTAACAAGACCGCAATATTCCGCAACCCAAGGTTTACCACCGAGAAACCGCCGTCAACGATAACTCCCCGGAATCTGTCAACCGACAGGAATTATCGGCGGCGCCGATCGCCGCTCGATCCGAGGAGGCGGTCATGTCACTTTCCCCAGCTCCGCCGGCGCCGCCCCCGGCCGGCTCGACGGACCCTGCCACAGATGCGGCGGACCTGCGTGGCTTCGGGTACGAGCCGGAGTTGCGCCGCAGCATCGGCAGCTACGCGTCGTTCGCCGCCGGGTTCTCGTTCGTTTCGATCCTCACCACGGTCTTCCAGCTGTTCGCCTTCGGTTTCTCGTTCGGCGGCCCGGCCTTCTTCTGGACCTGGCCGCTCGTCTTCGCCGGCCAGTTCATGGTGGCGCTCAACTTCGCCGAGCTCGCCGCCCGCTACCCGCTCTCCGGGTGCATCTACCAGTGGTCGCGGCGGCTCTCCAACGCCATGGTCGGCTGGTTCGCCGGCTGGGTAATGATCATCGCCCAGGTCGCCACCGTCGCGGCCGCCGCGATCGCCCTACAGGTGGTGCTCCCGTCGATCTGGTCCGGGTTCCAGCTCGTCGGCGACGATCCGTCGCTGACCTCGACGAGCGGGGCCACCAACGCCGTCATCCTCGGCTCGATCCTGATCGCGCTCACCACGCTGGTGAACGTCATCGGCGTGCGGCTCATGGCGATCGTCAACAGCACCGGGGTGACTCTCGAGATCATCGGGGTTGTCGCGGTGGTCGTGCTCCTGATGTTCAACGTCGAGCGCGGCCCGGGCGTCGTCTTCGACACCGGCGGCACCGGTACGGGGCTGGCGTACGTCGGGCCGTTCCTGGTCTCGGCGCTGATGGCGGCGTACGTGGTGGTGGGCTTCGACAGCGCCGGCGAGCTGAGCGAGGAGACGCGCGACCCGCGGCACACCGCACCCCGGACGATCCTGCGGGCGCTCGCCGCCTCCGGCATCGGCGGCGGACTGATGCTGCTGGCCGCCCTGATGGCGGCGCCGAGCCTCACCGACGGCCGGCTCGCCACCGAGGGCCTGCCCTACGTGCTGACCAGCCGGCTCGGCGAGACCGGCGGCCGGATCCTGCTGATCGACGTGGCGATCGCCATCGCGGTCTGCACCCTGGCCATCCAGACCGCCGGCAGCCGCATGATCTTCTCGATGGCCCGCGACGGCGTGCTGCCGTTCTCCGGCGCGCTTCGCAGGGTGTCGCCGCGCACCGGCACCCCGGCGCTGCCCGCCCTCGTCGTCGGAGTCGGCGCGATCGCGGTGCTGCTGGTCAACATCGGTCAGGCAGCGCTGTTCACCGCCATCACCAGCGTCTGCATCGTCATGCTCTACATCGCCTATGCCCTGGTCACGGTCCCGCTGCTGGTACGCCGACTCAGCGGCTGGCCGAAGGGCGAGGAGGCCGCCAGCACCGAGCGCGGCGGCGGACTGTTCGCTCTCGGACGGTTCGGGATCGTCGTCAACGTCCTGGCGGTGCTCTACGGCATCGGCATGATTCTCAACCTCGGTTGGCCGCGGCAGGAGGTCTACGACCCCGAAGGCAGCCACTGGTACCTGCACTACTTCTCCCTGTTGTTCGTCGGCGGTGCCCTGCTCGTGGGCGGGCTGGCCTACCTGCGCTACCGCACCCGTGCCCTGTCCCTGCACCCGCCGCGGCTGCCGATCGCGACCGCCGTCGCGGAAGGAGAGACCGCATGACCGGCTCCACCGCCACCACCGCCGGCGCCCGCGAGCACGCCCGTTCCCAGGGCGGAACCGTCGTCGACTGCATGCCGATCGTGCCGGCCACCCGGCTCGGCGAAGATCTCACCTGGGCCGAGACGATCCCCGGCGGCGGCTACGCGAGCAAGCGGCTCGCCCGCGGCACCACGCTGCGCCTGACCGACCCGCACGGCGACGCCTGCGTCTCGGTGCTGCTGTTCAACGCCGACGAGCCGTGGGAGCGGCTCAACGTCGCCGACACCGTCAAGGTGCTCTGGCAGGCGTACGTCGGCGAAGGCCACCTCCTCCTCTCCGACCAGGGGCGGGTGCTCGCCTCGGTCACCGCCGGAGCGCCGGACCGCTCCGACACCTTCTGCGGAACCTCCACCCTGCTCAGCAACACCGAACGGTACGGCGACGGCAGCCCGCACGGCCCGTCACCCGCCGGGCGGGAACTGCTGACCCTGGCCGCCGCGAAACACGGTCTGACCCGCCGGGACCTGCCCCCCAGCCTCTCCTTCTTCCAGGGGGTACGCGTCGGCGACGACGGCACCTTCACCTGGCTCGGCTCGGCCGGCCCGGGAGCGAGCGTGGAACTGCGCGCCGAGATGCCGGTCACGGTGCTGCTCGCCAACGCCCCGCACCCGCTCGACCCGCGCGACGCGTACACCTGCTCCTCCGTCGAGATCCGGGCCTGGAGCGGACCGCCCACCGTGCCGACCGACCAGCTCTGGTCCCGCTCGCCGGAAGGCGAGCGCGCCTTCCTCAACACCGCCGACTACCTCACCGCCCGGGGGATCGCATGACCGCTCTGGTTGCGGGGACGACCGTCCTCGACGAGACCGTCGCGGCGCGCGCGCCCTGGTCGGCGATCGTGCGCCGTGGGCAGGTGCTGACCATCGTCGACCTGCACGGCAACCAGGCCGTCGACTGCCTGCTCTACAACGCCGACGACACCGCCGAGCGGTACTCGGCACCGGACACCCTCGCCGCGCAGGGCGGCATCTTCCTCACCACCGGCAGCGTGCTGCGCTCCTGCGAGGGCCGGCCGCTGATGACCGTCGTGGCCGACGAGGTCGGCCGGCACGACACCGTCGGCGGCGCGTGCAGCCGCGAGTCCAACACCCTGAGGTACGGCCACCACACCAAGCACCAGCACGCCTGCGTCGAGAACTTCCTGATCGAGGGAGCCCGCCGGGGGCTCGGCAAACGCGACCTGGTCAGCAACATCAACTGGTACATGAACGTCCCCGTCGACCCGGACGGCAGCCTCGGCATCGTCGACGGTATCTCCGCGCCCGGCCTGCGCGTCGCCCTGCGCGCCGAGATGGACGTCCTGGTCCTGGTCTCGAACTGCCCGCAGATCAACAACCCGTGCAACGGCTTCGACCCGACGCCGGTGCGGATGGTCGTCACCGCCCCCTGACGCGAAGGACCCTCCCATGTTCGACACCCTGCTCGTCGCCAACCGCGGCGAGATCGCCAGCCGGGTCATCCGCACCGCCGCCCGGATGGGCCTGAAGACCGTCGCCGTCTTCTCCGACCCCGACCGGGCCGCCCCGCACGTGCGGGCGGCCGACCTGGCCGTGCGTCTCGGCCCGGCACCGGCCCGCGACAGCTACCTGCGCATCGACCGGGTTCTCGACGCGGCGCTGTCCACCGGCGCCGGTGCCGTGCACCCCGGATACGGCTTCCTGTCCGAGGACGCCCGGTTCGCCGCCGCCGTCGAGCAGGCCGGGCTCGCCTTCGTCGGGCCGACGCCCGCGCACCTGACCGCCTTCGGCGCCAAGCACACCGCCCGGGACCTCGCCCTGGCCGCCGGAGTGCCGATGATCGAGGGAACCGGCCTGCTGTCCGGCCTCGACGAGGCCCTCGACGCCGCGGCACGCATCGGCTACCCCGTCATGGTCAAGGCCACCGGCGGAGGCGGCGGCATCGGCATGCGGGCCTGCCACACCCCGGAAGAGCTGACCGCCGCGTACGACCGCGTCGAACGGCTCGCCGTGGCCAACTTCGGCAGCGGCGGCGTCTTCCTGGAACGGTTCGTGCAGTGGGCCCGCCACGTCGAGGTGCAGATCTTCGGCGACGGCAGAGGCCGCGTGGTGACTCTCGGCGACCGGGACTGCAGCCTGCAGCGCCGCAACCAGAAGGTGATCGAGGAAGCGCCCGCGCCAGGGCTGCCGGACACGGTCCGCGAACAGCTACACGCCTCGGCGGCGGCGCTGTGCGCGTCGGTGAACTACCGGTCGGCGGGCACCGTCGAGTTCGTCTACGACGCCGAACGCGAACAGGCTTCGTTCCTCGAGGTCAACGCCCGCCTACAGGTCGAGCACCCGGTGACCGAGGAGATCTTCGACATCGACCTGGTCGAGTGGATGCTGCGCCTCGCCCAGGGCGACGACACGGTCCTCGACACCCCGCGCCGGGCGGCCGGCGCCGCCGTCGAGGCCCGCGTCTACGCCGAGGACCCGACCCAGGGACACCGGCCCAGCGCCGGCCTGGTCACCGACGTGAGTTTCCCGGCGGGCGTCCGCGTCGACGGCTGGGTGGCGGCCGGCACCGAGGTGACCACCTCCTACGACCCGATGCTCGCCAAGGTGATCGTCACCGGCGCGACCCGCGACGAGGCGTACTCGAAGCTGCGCGACGCCCTCGCCGCCACCCGCATCGACGGCATCGAGACCAACCTCGGCCTGCTGCGAGCCGCGGCCGCCGACCCGGAGGTCCTGGCCGCGCGGCACTCCACCGCGACCCTCGCCGGGGTGCGAGACGACGAGCCACGCATCGTCGTCGAACGGCCCGGCACGCTGACCACGGTGCAGGACTGGCCCGGGCGTACCGGCCTGTGGGAGGTCGGCGTCCCGCCGTCCGGGCCGATGGACGACCTCTCGTTCCGCCTCGGCAACCGGGTGCTGGGCAACGACGAGGGCGCGCCGGGCCTGGAGTGCACCGTCGACGGCCCGGCCCTACGTTTCACCTCCCCGGCCACGGTCTGCGTGACCGGCGCGTACGCGCCGGTCACCGTCGACGGCGTACGCGTGCCGTGCTGGGAGCCGGTCAAGGTCTCGGCCGGTAGCGTGCTGGACGTCGGCAGGGCGACCGACGGCGGGCTGCGCAGCTACGTCCTGGTGGCCGGCGGCATCGACGTGCCGCAGTACCTGGGCAGCGCGGCCACCTTCACGCTCGGCCAGTTCGGCGGCCACGGGGGACGCGCGCTGCGCGTCGGCGACGTCCTGCGCCAGGGCCCGCCCACCGGGCCGGTCGCGGGCCCGGTGCCGTGGGACGAGCGGCCGGCGATCCGGCGGGACTGGCAGATCGCCGTCACCGAGGGACCACACGCGGCCCCCGAGTTCTTCCTGCGCGACGACATCGACGCCTTCTACACCGCCGAGTGGCAGGTGCACTTCAACTCCGCCCGCACCGGCGTCCGCCTGGTCGGCCCCAAACCCCGATGGGCACGTAGCGACGGCGGGGAGGCTGGCCTGCACCCGTCGAACATCCACGACACGCCGTACTCGGTGGGTGCGGTCGATTTCACCGGCGACGTGCCGATCCTGCTCGGACCCGACGGACCCAGCCTGGGCGGGTTCGTCTGCCCGGCCACCGTCGTCACCGCCGAACGCTGGAAACTCGGCCAGCTCAGCCCGGGCGACACCGTACGGTTCGTGCCTGTCTCCGACGACACCGCGGCTTGCCTGCGTGCCCGGCCGCTCACGCCGCTCACGCCGCTGGTCACCGGTGACGACGGCGTCCTGGCCCGCCGCGAGCCGACCGACGCCGCCCCGGCCGTCACCTACCGCCGCTGCGGTGACGACAACCTGCTCGTCGAGTACGGGCCGATGATCCTGGACCTCGGCCTGCGCATGCGCGGGCACGCGTTGATGGACCGGCTCCGCGCCGAGGGCCTGACCGGCGTCGTCGACCTGACCCCCGGCATCCGGTCGTTGCAGATCCACGTCGATCCCGACCGCCTGCCCGTGCGCCGCCTTCTCGACGTGGTCCGCGAGGTCGAGGACGACCTGCCCGCCACCCGCGACCTGGCGGTACCGAGCCGGGTGGTGCACCTGCCCCTGTCCTGGGACGACCCGGCGACCCGGGAGGCGATCGCCCGCTACATGACCGGCGTCCGCGACGACGCGCCCTGGTGCCCGTGGAACATCGAGTTCATCCGCCGGGTCAACGGCCTCGACAGCGTCGACGACGTCTACCGCACCGTCTACGACGCCAGCTACCTGGTTCTCGGGCTCGGCGACGTCTACCTCGGCGCGCCGGTCGCGACGCCGCTCGACCCGAGGCACCGCCTGGTTACCACGAAGTACAACCCGGCCCGCACCTGGACGCCGGAGAACGCGGTCGGCATCGGTGGCGCGTACCTGTGCATCTACGGCATGGAGGGGCCCGGCGGCTACCAGTTCGTCGGCCGCACCGTGCAGGTGTGGTCGCGCTGGCGGCAGGCCGGCGGCTTCGAGCCCGGTTCGCCCTGGCTGCTGCGCCACTTCGACCGGATCTCCTGGTACCCGGTCAGCGCCGAGGAACTGCTCGACCTGCGCGCCGACGTCGCCGCCGGACGACACCGGCTGCGGATCGAGGACGGCACCTTCCGGCTCGCCGACCACGAGGACTTCCTCGCCGAGAACGCCGCCGCCATCGCGGACTTCCGTCAACGCCAGGCCACCGCCTTCGGTCAGGAACGTGATGCGTGGGCGGCGGCCGGCGAGTTCGACCCGCGGCCCGAGCCCGAGGCGCCGCCGGCCACCGGCGAAGTGGCCGTGCCCGAGGGAGGCGCGCTGGTCGAAGCGCCGTTCGTGTCCAGCGTATGGCGCATCGACGTGCGCCCCGGCGACCGGGTTGTCGCGGGGCAGCCGCTGCTCGCGCTGGAGGCCATGAAGCTCGAGACCGTGGTCACCGCTCCGCAGGACGGCGCGGTCGCCGACATTTTTGTCACCCCTGGCAGTCAGGTCGCGCCGGGAAGCCCGCTGCTCGTACTCGCCGGAAGGACCACCGCATGACTCCGCAGGACCGCGTACGCGACGCGTATGCCCGGCTCGCCCTCGGCGAGCGACCCGAAGCGTGGATCACGCTGCGCGAGCAGGAGGACGTGCTGGCCGAGGCGGCGGCCCTCGAAGCCCGCCTGGTGGCGGGCGAGACCCTGCCACTGGCCGGGTCGCTGGTGGCGGTCAAGGACAACATCGACGTCGCGGGGCTTCCGACAACAGCGGGATGCCCCGGGTACGCGTACCTCCCGGCTCGCAGCGCCCCGGCCGTCCAGCGGCTCGTCGACGCCGGTGCGATCGTGCTGGGCAAGACCAACCTGGACCAGTTCGCGACCGGACTGGTGGGGACGCGCAGCCCGTACGGAGCGGTGCGCGACGCCCGCGACCCGCAACGGGTCTCCGGTGGATCCAGTTCCGGATCGGCCGTGGCCGTGGCACTGGGCATCGCCGACCTCGCGCTGGGCACCGACACGGCCGGATCGGGGCGGGTACCGGCCGCGTTCCAGGGCATCGTCGGGATCAAGCCGACCCGTGGCCTCGTTCCCGTCGAGGGGGTCGTTCCGGCCTGTCGCAGCCTTGACTGCGTGACCGTCTTCGCTCGCGGTCTCGGCACGGCGCAGCAGGCGATCTCGATCATGAGCGATCCGGTGTGGCCGGCGCACGCGCCTCTCGCGGCGCCGCCGCGGCCCGTGGTCGCGGTGCCGAAGCGCGACGAACTCGTCGGCATGTCAGAAGAGTGGCTCGACGCCTTCGAGCAGGCCGCGAAGGCCCTGGAGACCGCCGGGGCCCGGCTGCGGCCGATCCGGCTCGCGCCTTTCCTCGACGCCGCGAAACTGCTCTACAACGGCGGTTTCGTCGCCGAACGGTACGCCGCCGTCGGCGCCTTCGTCGACGCGCACCCCGACGGCGTCGACCAGACCGTGGGGGCCATCATCTCCGCAGCCCGGGACGTTCCCGCGCACGTGCTCGTCGCCGACACCGAGCGCGTGGAACGGCTGCGCGCCGAGGCGATGGGGGAGTGGGGTGACGCGGACGCGCTGCTGCTGCCCACCGCCCCGATCCACCCCACGATCGCGGAGGTCGCCGCGGACCCGGTGGGCGTCAACGCGCTCGTCGGCACGTACACCAACTTCTGCAACCTCTTCGGCCTCGCCGCCGTCGCCGTCCCCGCCGGCGAGACCAGCGACGGACCTTTCGGTGTCCAGGTGATCTCCCGGGGCTTCGCCGACGCGGTCGCCGCCGGCGTGGCCGCGCTGCTGACCGGGGAGCCCGCACCGGCCCCGGCCGCCGCCGGGCTGCGGCTGCTCGTCGTCGGCGCGCACCTGACCGGACAGCCCCTCAACGGGCAGCTCACCACCGTCGGCGGCCGGTTCGCCGGCCGGGTCCGCACCGCCCCGGAGTACCGCCTGCACGCCCTGCCGACCCAGCCGCCGAAGCCCGGCCTCGTCCGGGTTACCGCCGGTGGCGCGGGTGTCGAGGGCGAGGTGTGGGAGCTGCCCCCCGCCGCGCTCGGCCGGTTCCTCGCCGCGCTGCCGGAACCCATGGTCCTCGGAAAGGTACGGCTCGCCGACGGAACGTGTGTCACCGGCTTCCTGTGCGAGACCGCCGCACTCGAGGACGCTCCCGATATCACCGTCCGCGGCGGCTGGCTCGCCCACCTCGCAGCCCTGGAGTCCCGATGAACAGCGTCACCCTGCTCGCGCCGCGCCACGTCCTCGCCGACCTGCTACTCACCCGGCTGACCCGGCACCGCGAAGCCGTCGTCCGCAACACCATGCTCGTCGCGGGCGGTGCCGGACTGATCGGCCTGTCGGCGCAGATCGCGCTGCCCGTACCCGGCAGCCCGGTGCCCGTGACCGGGCAGACCCTGGCCGTACTGCTGACGGCCGCCGCACTCGGACCGTGGCGCGGACCCGCGGCGTGCCTCACGTACGTCCTTGCCGGGATCGCCGGTGTCCCGTGGTTCGCCGGCGGCACCGCTGGCCTCGTCGGCCCGACCTTCGGCTATCTCCTCGGCATGGCCCTGGCCGCGACCCTCGTCGGGGAACTCGCCCGTCGCGGCGCCGACCGCACACCGTGGCGCGTGATGCCCACGATGGTCCTGGGCAACCTCGTCGTCTACGCCGTCGGCCTGCCCTGGCTCGCCGCGTCCCTGCGCCTCGACGCCGTCGCGGCGATCCAGGCCGGCCTGGTGCCGTTCCTGGTCGGCGACGCGCTCAAGACGGTGGTCGCGGCCGGACTGCTGCCCGCCGCCTGGCGGTCCTGCCGCCGCGACCAGGGCCCGCGAACCGGTCTCACCTCGGGCGCGGTGAAGTAGCCCGGGGCCCCGGGCCAGCCGTGGTCTCGTCGCGCGGCTCGGCGTGCCACGAACGCCAGAGGGCGGCGTACGACCCGCCGGCCCGCACCAGGTCGTCGTGGCTGCCGATCTCGGTGATCCGGCCACCCTCCAGCACCGCGACCCGGTCGGCGTCGTGCGCGGTGTTGAGCCGGTGCGCGATCGCGATGACGGTACGCCCGGCGAGCAGCGCCGCGAGCGCCCGCTCGGTACGCCGGGCGGTGGTCGGGTCCAGGGCGGCGGTGGCCTCGTCGAGAATCAGCGTGTGCGGGTCGGCGAGCACCAGCCGGGCGAGCGCGAGCTGCTGGGCCTCGGCCGAATCGAGCTGCCGGGCGCCGTCGCCGAGCGGGGTGTCCAGCCCGTCCGGCAGCCGGGCCGACCAGTCGGCGCCCACGGTGGCCAGCGCCGAGCGCATCCGCTCGTCGGAGGCGTCCGGGGCGGCGAAGGCGAGGTTGTCGCGCAGCGAACCGATGAACACGTGGTGCTCCTGGGTGACCAGCGCGATCCGACGCCGCCGCTCGGCCGGGTCCAGATCGGTGACGGGGCAGCCGCCGATACTCACCACGCCGCGCCGTGGCGCGTCGATCCCGGCGAGCAGCCGGGCCAGGGTGGACTTGCCGGCCCCCGACGGGCCGACCACCGCCAGCCGCTCACCGGGGCTCACCTCCAGGTCGATGCCGTGCAGTACGTCCTTCCCGTCGGGGTAGGAGAAGCGGGCGTCGCGGACGACCAGCCGCTCGCCCCGCGGCGGTGACGCCCGCCCGGGTGGCTCCGGCGGCACCAGGCCGACGCCGAGCACCCGGGCGAACGAGGCGAAGCCCCGCTGCGCCTGCTCCGTCCACTGCAACAGCCGGTCCAGCGGCTCGATCGCCTGTTGCAGGTAGAGCGCGGCGGCGACCACCGCGCCGAGCGGGACCATCCCCGCCTGGAGCAGGAACCCGCCGACGAGCAGCACCGCGGCGACCGGCAGCGGGTAACTGGCCTCCACCACCGTGAAGAACACGGTACGCAGCGTCAGCGTCGCCCGTCGGGCCCGCCACAGCCGGTCGATGCGGGCGGTGCCGTACACGATCCGGTCGTCGGCGAGCCGCAGCGCCTCGACGGTACGCGCGCCCTCGGCCGTACTGGTCAACGCCTCGGTCAGGTCGGCGGCCGCCGCGCCCTCGGCCAGGTACGCGGGGGTCGCCCGGCGCAGGTACCAGCGGGTCACCAGCCAGATCGACGGCAGCCCGACCAGCGCCGCCAGGCCGAGCAGCGGATGCAGCAGGAAGATCGCCCCGAACAGCAGCGCCAACTGCACCGCGGAGATGACGATGGTGGGCACCACGTCCCGGACGGTGGTCCCGACGGTCGCCACGTCGACCGAGCTGCGGGTGGCCAGGTCGCCGGCGCCGGCCCGTTCGACGACGGAGACGGGCAGCCGCAGCGTGGACCGGACGAACTCCTCGCGCAACTGCGCGACGGCCCGTTCGCCGAACCGGTGGCCGGCGTACTGGGCGTACCGGGAGAGCAACGCCTGCGCCACCACGGCGCCGCCGATCGCCAGGGCCAGCCGGTCGACGGTGGCGACCCCGGCGCCCGCGCCGACCCGGTCGACGATGGCGCCGAGCAGCCACGGCGGGGCGAGCCCGGCGATCGCGGCGGCGCCGTGCAGCGCCAGCAGGAGCGTCACCGCGCGCCGGTCCCGGCGGATCAGGCCGCGCAGCGCCCGCCGGACCGTGCCGCGATCAGCCACCGGCAGGCCGTTCACGGGCGGACCCGGTGGGGCGCGGTGGGATCGTCGGCGCTGCCCCGGTCGACGAGGGCCCGGTAGCCCGGATCGCGGTCGAGCATGTCGAGGTGGGTGCCGGTGGCGACGACCCGGCCGGCGTGCAGGTGGGCGACCGTGTCGGCCCGGCCGAGCAGCAGCGGCGACGTGGCGATCAGTACGGTGGTCCGCCTGGTCCGCGCGGTGCGCAGCCGCTCGGCGATCCGCCCCTCGGTGTGCGCGTCCACCGCCGACGTCGGGTCGACGAGGATCAGCACCTCCGGTTCGGCCAGCAGCGCCCGCGCCAGGCGGATCCGCTGCCGCTGGCCGCCGGAGAGCGTCCGGGCCCGGCCGCCGACCGAAGTGTCCAGACCCGCCGGCAGGGCGTCGGTGACGTCCTCGGCCGAGGCGGCGCGCAGGGCCTCGGCGATCCGTTCGTCACCGGTTCCCGGCCGGGTACACAGGATCTCCCGTAGCGTCCCGGCGAAGAGGTACGAGTCGTGCTCGGCGACCAGGACACGGGCGCGGACCTCGTCCAGCGGGCGCGCGGACAGTGGCCGGCCGCCCCAGGTGACGTCGCTGACGACGTACCGGCCGAGCCGGTCGGCCAACGCGACGGCGTCCGCCGGGTCGTCGGCGGCGACGCCGGTCAGCCAACCGGCGTGGACGGTCAGCCCGGTGACCGGGTCGTGCAGGTCGGCGGGGTGGGACGGGACGGGCTCGGGCTCGGGCTCAGGCCGGCGGGCACCGGGGACGGCGCCGGGACCAGGTCCGCCGACGTCGTCGGGGGTCAGGGCGAGCAGGGCGATGATCCGGCGGGCGGCGACCCGTCCCCGGATGAACTGGTGGCTGCCCTCCAACAGGAACCAGACCGGCACGACGAGGGTCGCCACGTACCCGTACACGGCGACCAGCTGCCCGACACTGATCTCGCCGGTCGCCGTCATCCGGGCCCCCAGCCACACCACGGCCGCGAGGAACAGCCCTGGCACGGCGACGATCGCGGCGTCGATCCAGCTGTTGACCGCGCCGACCCGGTACCCCTCGGCGAGCAGGTCCCGGGAACGGGCGGCGTACCGGCGGGCGAACAGGCCGCGGCCGCCCACCCCGGCGAGCACCCGCAGCCCGGCGACGATGTCGCCGGAGCGCGCGGTGAGTTCGCCCTGCTGCTGCCGGTAGACCGACTCCGCCCCGTCCAGCCGGCGCAGCAGCGGGCCGACGACCAGGCCGACCGCCGGCACCCCCAGGAGCACGCAGAGCGCGAGGAGGGGAGAGATCGACCAGAGCACGACGGCGACGACCGCGTACCCGACGACCGCGCCGACGCCCGGGCCGGTCAACGTGAGCACCTGCGCCGTCCAGTCGATGTCGGAGCCGCCGACGGTGGCCACCTCACCGGCGACGGCCCGGCGTCGCAGCACCGCGCCGATCCGGGCGAGCTGCCGCAGCACCAGCGCGGCCGAGCGAGCCTTCGCGTCCTCCCGGATGAACGTCATCGTGCGGTGCCGCATGATGCCGAGCCAGGCCAGCCCGAGGCCCGCGGCGACGATCGCCGCGACCCAGGCGGCCAGGGCCCGGACGTTCCCGGCCCGCAGCCCGTCGTCCACCGCCCGGGAGATCAGGAACGGCCGGACCGACAGCCCGACCATCCACGCGGTGCCGAGCAGGCTGCCGCGCAACGCCCGCCATGGCTGGCAGCGGACCAGCCACCACAGGTAGCGCAGCGGTCCGCCGAGGTCCGGTGTGCCGGGCTCGGGATGCGGAATCTGCGGGGGCACCGACCCACGCTACCGATCCGGTCCGTACCTCACCGCCCCTTTTTCCCGGCGTCGGGCGCCGGGCCCGGCCGCTTCTCCCCGGGGTGCCCGCGTCGGGCCGGGGCGGCCGGACACCGTCGGGGGTGGCGGCTGCCGAGCCGGCCCGTGTGTCACAGGCGCGAGGCAGAATCGCAGCCGTGCGGGTGGCGGTGGTGGCGGATGAGCAGGGTGGGGGCGTGCTCCAGCCGCTCGACGGCGCCGGCCGCCCCGCCGGGCCGGCCGAGCGGGCCACCGACCTGGCCGCCGCCGTTGCCGCCCGGGAGGCCGCCGGGCGTCCGCGCTGGGTTCTCGCCTCGGCCGCGGCGCTCTACCCGGCGCTGCTGCGCGCCGGGGTGCGGCTGGAGCGCTGCCACGACGTGGAGCTGACCGAGGCCCTGCTGCTCGGTCACGCCGGCCGTTGGGGCGAGCCTCGGTCGCTCGCCGCCGCGTACGCCCGGCTGATCGGGGCCGTCGTCCCCGCCGATCCACCGCCCCGGCCGCCGGCCCCGCCCGGGCACGGCCAGGGCGCGCTATTCGACGCCGTCTCCGGGCCGCCGTCTCCGGGCAGCGCGGCGTTGACCCGGGTGTACGCCGACCAACTGGCCCGGATCGCGGCCACCGCGCACCCCGGCCGCTTCCGGCTGCTGGTGGCCGCCGAGTCGGCCGGGGCGCTGATCGCGGTGGAGATGGGCGCGTCCGGCCTGCCCTGGCGGGCCGACGTGCACGACGCGATCCTCGCCGAGTTGCTCGGCGAGGTGTCTCCGGTGGGTGGGCCGCCCCGCCGGCTGGCCGAGTTGGCGGCCCGGATCGCCGACGCGTTCGGCGTACGGCAGGTGCACGCCGACTCGCCGGCGGAGCTGCTGCGGGCGTTCGCCCGGGCCGGGGTGGAGCTGCCGAACACCCGCGCCTGGGTGCTGCGCGGCGTCGACCACCCGGCGGTGCCGCTGGTGTTGGAGTACAAGGAGCTCTACCGGATCTGGACGGCGCACGGCCGGGCGTGGCGGGACGCCTGGGTCCGCGACGGGCGTTTCC
>NZ_SMKN01000149.1 GCF_004348675.1 Micromonospora sp. KC606
GCGGTGCGCGGTGGCGGGCTCCCACGGGCACCTTCGCTCAGCGGCCGATGCAGTTTTTCACAGAGGGCTTCCGACCCTAGCTACCGTTCAGTAACGTCCGGCGGCACCGGAGCAGCGACCGGTGCCGGACCGTCGATCGCCGACACCGGCGTTCGGTCGCACCGGCGCCCACGATGCGACAGCCCGCGCCCGGCGTGCGGGTGCGGACGAACGGGAGGCACCGTGCAGGACATCCTCGAAGCGATCATGACGGCGGAGGGCTCGGCCCGACCGGAGCGGGAACTCGCCGGCCTCGCCGACCTGCCCGTGCCCGACAGCTACCGGGGCATGGTGGTCCGCGCCGACGAGACCCGGATGTTCGACGGGGTGGCCACCCGGGACAAGGACCCGCGCAAGGCGCTGCACCTGCAGGAGGTGCCCACCCCGGAGCTCGGCCCGGGCGAGGCGCTGGTCGCGGTGATGGCCAGCGCGATCAACTACAACACGGTCTGGACCAGCATCTTCGAGCCACTGCCGACCTTCAGGTTCCTCCAGCGCTACGGCCGGCTCTCCGAGCTGACCCGCCGGCACGACCAGCCGTACCACGTGGTCGGCTCCGACGCCGCCGGCGTGGTGCTGCGCACCGGACCCGGCGTGACCAAATGGAAGGCCGGCGACGAGGTCGTCGCGCACTGCCTCTCCGTGGAGCTGGAGGACGCGGCCGGTCACGACGACACCATGCTCGACCCGCAGCAGCGGATCTGGGGTTTCGAGACCAACTTCGGCGGCCTCGCCGAGCTGGCCGTGGTCAAGGCCAACCAGCTGATGCCGAAGCCGCGCCACCTCAGCTGGGAGGAGGCGGCCAGCCCCGGCCTGGTGAACTCCACCGCGTACCGGCAGCTCGTCAGCCACCACGGCGCGAACATGAAGCAGGGCGACGTGGTGCTGATCTGGGGCGCCTCCGGCGGGCTGGGCAGCTACGCCACCCAGATGGCGCTCAACGGTGGCGCGATCCCGGTCTGCGTCGTCTCCTCACCGGAGAAGGCCGAGCTGTGCCGATCCATGGGCGCGGAGCTGGTCATCGACCGGTCCGCCGAGGGCTACCGGTTCTGGTCCGACGAGCACACCCAGGACCAGGACGAGTGGCGCCGGTTCGGCGAGCGAATCCGGGAGCTGACCGACGGCGAGGACCCGGACATCGTCTTCGAGCACCCCGGCCGGGAGACCTTCGGCGCCAGCGTCTTCGTGGCCAAGAAGGGCGGCACCATCGTCACGTGCGCCTCCACCAGCGGCTTCCAGCACCAGTACGACAACCGCTACCTGTGGATGCACCTCAAGCGGATCATCGGCAGCCACTTCGCCAACTACCGGGAGGCGTGGGAAGCCAACCGCCTCGTCGCGCTCGGGAAGATCCACCCCACGGTGTCGAGGACCTACCCGCTGGAGCAGACCGGGCAGGCGGCGTACGAGGTGCACCGCAACGCGCACCAGGGCAAGGTCGGCGTGCGCTGCCTGGCCCCGGGCGACGGGCTCGGCGTCCGGGACCCGGAAACCCGGGCCCGGCACGAGAGCGCGATCAACCGGTTCCGCGGCCACTGAGCCGTCCGGGTGACACCGGGCCACCCATTGCGGCGAGTGGGCCATTGCCTTTCCACCGCCGCCCGGACGCCCATTCGAGTGAGAGTGGACAAAGGGCTGTGGGCGCTCGGCCCACGGCCCTTTCCGCTCACCTTGCGTGACGTCGGGCCCGCCCCGGGAGCTGCCAAGATCGTCATTTGACCGCGTCCGCGCGCGCGTCACCGAGGACCCGGTAATGAGGACACGAAAGCCCGGCACCGCTCTTGCGAACGCCCCCGGGCAGTCTGCGAGTATGTCCCAATGCCCCAGCAGCAGTCCTCCCCTCTCGCGTTCTTCGATAACGCGAACTCGCAGCCAGATTTCACCGTCGGCCTGCGCGGATACAACACACACCAGGTCGACGACTTCATCGGCCGGATGACCGCGGCGCTGACCCAGTCGGAGCAGGCCCGGGCCGAGGCCGAGCAGCGGATGAACGACGCCCAGCGCCGCCTGCGTCAGGCCGAGCAGCGGCAGAGCGCGCTCGAACAGAAGATCGTCGAGACCAACAAGCAGCTCGAGGAGAACAGCCGACCCACCCTGTCGGGTCTGGGCACCCGGGTCGAGCAGATCCTCCGGCTGGCCGAGGAACAGGCCAACGACCACCGGGCCGAGGCCAAGCGGGAGTCGGAGGGCATCCTCTCCGCCGCCCGCCTGGAGGCGCGGGAGATCACCGACAAGGCGCGTGCCGAAGCGGCGGCCATGAAGGCCAGCGCCGAGCGGGAGGCCGGCAACGTCCGCACCACCGCCGAGCGGGAGGCCGCCGAGGTTCGGGTGCAGGCCCGCCGCGAGGCCGACACGCTCCGCGCCGACGCCGAGCGCGAGACCAAGCAGCTCCGTACGGTCACCGCGCACGAGGTCGCCGAGCTGAAGTCCACGGTCGAGCGCGAGGTGGCCACACTGCGCGCCACCGCGGAGCGGGAAATCACCCAGCAGCGGGCCAAGGCCGCCCGCGAGGCCGAGGAGAAGCGGGCCGAGGCGACCAAGCTGCTCACCGACGCCCGCGACAAGCGGGACAAGGACCTCCAGGCGTTGGAGCTGCAGCTCGCCGAGCGCCGGGAGAAGGCCGAACGCGAGGAGTCGGAGCGGCACGCCGCCCAGGTCGCACAGACCCAGAAGCTGGTCAGTGAGGCCGAGCAGCGCGCCCGCGCCGCCCAGGAGCGGGCCAAGGAGATCGAGCAGCGCGCCGAGGCCCGCCGGGTCGAGTCCGAGCGCACCGCCAACGAGACCGTCGACAAGGCCAAGGCACTGGCCGAGAAGACCCTCAACGAGGCCAAGGCCGAGGCCAAGCGACTGCTCACCGAGGCGCGGACCGAGGCGGACCTGACCACGCAGGCGGCCCGCCGTGAGGTCGAGGACCTCACCCGCCAGAAGGACGCCGTCACCTCCCAGCTCGGCCAGATGCTCTCGGGTCTCGCCGGCATCGTCCCGGGCGTGCCGGCGCAGCAGCAGAGCACCGCGCCGGCCAAGGCGGAGCCGGCCAAGGCCGACGCCGCGCAGCGGGCGACCACGGAGACCACCAACTGACCCACCGCACCGTCGGGGCATGAGTGACACGGCGCCGACCTGCCGGAACAGCAGTGAAGTAGGTCCCAACAGGGGCGTCCGTATCGCCCCAGCAGGCCCGGATGCGTGTGAGGATGGGGGCATGTCGCACGGCGAGGAACTGTTCGCTCTCGGCGGGGACGTGACCACGGAGCCCAGCTTCGAGTCCGCCCTGCGGGGGTACGAGAAACGACAGGTCGACCGGTACGTCGCTCGGGCGGAGCACGAGATCGCGACTCTGACGGGCGAGCGGGAACAGGCGTACACGCAGATCCACAAGCTGGCCGGCCAGGTCGAGCACCTCCAGCGGGACCTGGCCCAGCTGCGCAAGCAGGCCACCATGGTGGACCGGGCGTCCTTCAAGCACCTCGGCCCCCGCGTCGAGCAGATCCTCGCCCTCGCCGAGGAGCAGGCCGACGCCATCCTGGCCGCCGCCAACGAGGAGATCGACGCCCGCCGTGCCGCCGCCAGGCACATCGTCGACGAGGCCCGCGAACAGGCCGCCCAGGCGCTCAAGGACTTCGAGATCGCGCTGGCCGCCCGGCGCGCGGAGGAGGAGCGGCACACCGCCGCCCGCCGGGCCGAGGCGAACGCCGCCGTGAAGGCCGCCAAGGAGGACGCCGCCCGGCTCCGGGCGAGCGCCGAGGAGGAGTCCACCCGCCTGCGCACGGAGGCCGAGGCGGAGTCCACCCGACTGCGCACAGAAGCCGAGGCGGAGTCCACCCGGCTGCGCACAGAAGCCGAGGCGGAGTCCACCCGGCTGCGCACGGAGGCCGAGGCGGAGTCCACCCGGCTGCGCACGGCCACGCAGGAGGCTCTGGCCAAGGCCCAGCGGGAGGCCACCCAACTGCGGGACACCGCCAAGGAGATCCACAGCCGGGCCCAGCAGGAGGCCACCAGGCTGCGCGCCGCCGCCCAGGAGGCGCTGGCCCGAGCGCAACAGGAGGCGACGCAGCTCCGCGACGCCGCCAAGGAGGTGCACGCCAAGGCGCAGCAGGAGGCCAAGCGGCTCACCGACTCGGCGGCCGAGGCCGGGCGGGCCAGCCACGCCAAGGCACTCCAGGAAGCCAAGCAGATCGTCGACGACGCCGAGGAGGCCGCGAAGGGCACCCGAGGTCGGGCCCGGCAGGAGGCTCACCGGCTCACCACGGAGGCCACCGAGGCGGCCAGGCGCAGCCGCGCCGAGACCGAGGCGTACGTGACCCGGATGCGCACCGAGACCGAGGCGTACGTCCAGCAGACCCGGGCCCAGACGCAGCAGGAGCTGGGGGCCTGGCGGGCCGGGGTGGAGAATGAGGTCAACGCCCGGCGGGAGGCCGCCGACCGGGAGTTGGCCCAGCGCCGCGCCTCCGCCGAGCAGGAGTACGCCAAGCGTCGCGACGAGCTGGAGAAGCGGTACCAGGGCAAGCTGGACGAGCAGGAGCAGCAGCATCAGGCCCGGCAGGACGAGCTGGAACGGGAGTGGACGGCCCGGCGCGACGAGATCGAGCGCGAGGCGGTGGAGCTGCGCCGGGCGGCCGAGGCCGACGCGCTCACCATGCGCCGACGGGCGGAGGAGGAGGCCGCCACGCTGCTCCAGCGGGCCGAGCAGGAGGCCGCCGACAAGCGCCGCACGGCCGACGAGCATGTGGCCGCCTCCCGCCGGCAGTTCGAGGAGTACGCCGCCACCACGCAGCAGCATCTGGCCACCACCCAGCAGCACCTCGCCGCGACCCAGCAGGAGGCGGCGGCGAGCCGCCAGCAGCTCGCCCAGGTGATGCTGGAGATCGCCCAGGCTCAGCAGCAGCTCGCCGACCTACGGCAGGAGACCTGGCAGGCGCGGCAGGAGTCCGACGAGGTCCAGCGGCAGCTCACCGAGTTCAAGCTGCGCAGGTTGGCCGCCACCCCGTTGGACGGCCCCTCGTCGGCCCCGGACGGCACCGCACCGACGCCGGACGGTACGACGCCTGGTACGGCCGACGCGAAGCCCAGTGCCGGCCCGGCAGCGGACGGGGCGTTGAAGGCAAAGCCGGTCGCCGACGCACCGGCAAACGGGGCGAAACCAAAGGCCGAGCCGATGACCACCGTGGACGGTGGCACCGCCAACACCGGCGTCGACGGCGAGCCGACCATCGCGGCGGTACCGGGAACGGGCGGCCGAAAGCCCACCCCGACGAAGATCACCAGCACGGGGGAGAACGGCAAGCGGCCGACCAAGCCGACCACCGACGAGCGCAGCGCCAAGCCGAGCAAGGTCACCGTCGAGTCGGAGTGACGTAACCGTCCGCTTACGGTGGGTGCGCCCAGGTGGCCGGGCCACTCCGGTCACCACTACCCTGCCGGGCAGGGGCCCGCTGGTACGGGCCCGCAGCGGCAGCTTCCGGCCGTGGCGGCCGAAGCGGGACCCGGGAGGTCCGGTGGAACACGACGGACCGGCGCGTGCCGGTGCCGGGGACGAGCCGACGCGACAGCATCCCCGGCGGGCTCCAGACCCCGAACGGGCCGGTGCCGCCGACCCGGCCGCCCGGCACGACACCGGCACGACCGGTGCTCCGGACGAAACCAGCACCGCCGAATGGCCGGGCGGCACCGCCGCCGGGGGGCCGGGGATGAGTGGCGTGCCTCCGGCGCGACCTGTCGCCCCCGGCGCAGGCTGCGCCGACGTCGACCCGACGGAATTCGCGGTGCCCGGCCCGGTGGCCATCGGCTCGGGCCGGTTCGGTCAACCCGGGCGGCCGTTGCGCCGCAGCAGTTTCCTCGTCGGCTTCACCGGAGCGCTCGGCGTGCTGCTGGCGTACACGGTCTGGCTGGGGGTGCGTAACGCCGGCGGCATCCTCGTGCTGGTGGTGATCGCGCTCTTCCTCGCCGTCGGGCTCAACCCGGCGGTGCTCCGGCTGCGCTCGTGGGGGCTGCGGCACGGCCTGGCCGTCGCGGTGGTCGTCCTCACGCTGTTGCTGGTGGTCGCCGCCGGCTTGGTGGCGCTCGTCCCACCGGTGGTCACCCAGACCGGGGAGTTCATCACCCAACTGCCCAGCTACGTCGAGGAGCTGCGCCGCAATCCCACGGTCAACGACCTGGTGGAGCGGTACCACGTGATGGAGCGGGTCCAGGAGCTGGCCAACGCGGACACCGTGGGCCGGGCCCTCGGCGGGGTGCTCGGCGGCGCCCAACTGATCTTCGGCACCCTGTTCCGGGGGCTGACCGTGCTGGTGCTGACCATATACTTCCTGGCCTACTTCGACCGGCTGCGCGCCCTCGGGTACGCGCTGGTCCCCCGGTCCCGGCGGCAGCGGATACGCCTGATCGGTGACGAGATCCTCACCAAGGTCGGGGCGTACATGGTGGGCGCGTTGAGCATCGCGGTGCTGGCCGGCGCGACGAGCTTCGTCTTCGCGTTGATCGTCGGGCTGCCGTACCCGTTCGCGCTGGCGGTGGTGGTGGCGGTGACCGACCTTATCCCGCAGATCGGGGCCACCCTGGGCGCGGTGGTGGTGAGCCTGGTGGCGTTCGCCACCGGGCTGCCCGAGGGAATCGCGACGCTGGTCTTCTTCCTGCTCTACCAGCAGGTGGAGAACTACCTCATCTATCCCAAGATCATGCGGCGATCGGTCCAGGTCAACGAGGTGGCCGCGCTGCTCGCGGCACTGCTCGGGGTGGCCCTGATCGGGGTGGTCGGCGCGCTGATCGCCATCCCGACGGTGGCCGCCCTCCAGCTCATCCTGCGCGAGGTGGTGCTGCCCCGGCAGGAACGGCGGTGACGGTCAGTCGCGCTGCGGGCCGGGCACCGGGGTGTCGGCGAAGGACGCGACGGTGCGGTCGGCGTACGCGCTGACGTCGCCGGTCTCCATCGGGCCGTCCCAGGTGGTCGGCAACGGCAGCGGCACCGCCGGGTTGACCCGCCGGACGATCTCGTCCAGCACCGTCTCGGCGTCGCCCACCCAGAGGTGCTTCGCGCCGGGCACCCCGACCACCTCGGCCTGCGGAATCGCGGCGAACCGCTGCCCGGCCTCGGCGGGGCGCAGGTAGTCGTCGAACTCGGGCACCAGCGCGGTGAGCGGCTTGCTCGAATCCGCCCAGACGGCGAGGTCCTCCGGCTGCGCGAAGCGCAACGGCGGGGAGAGCAGGATCGCCCCGGCCACCGCCGGGTCGCAGCCGTACCTCAGCGCCAGGTCGGTGCCGAACGACCAGCCGACCAGCCAGATGCCCGGCAGTTCGTGGAACTCGGCGTACTCGATCGCGGCGTGCACGTCGAAGCGCTCGCCGACGGCGGCGTCGAAGGCGCCTTCGCTGGTGCCACGGACGCTGCTGGTGCCCCGGGTGTTGAAGCGGAGCACCGCCAGGTCGGCCAGGGCGGGCAGCCGCCAGGCGGCCTTGCGGAAGACGTGGCTGTCCATCATCCCGCCGTGTGTGGGCAGCGGGTGCAGGCAGACCAGGGTCGCCACCGGCGCACGGTCGGCCGGTCGGGCCAGCTCACCGACCAGCCGCAGGCCGTCGGCGGTGTGCAGTTCGATGTCCTCCCGGTGGCCGGGGAGGATCGACGACGCGCGGATCGGGGTGCTCACCGCTCCAGTCTGGCCCGAAGCCGGTCGGGCCGCTCGCCCGGGCGGAAACGGGGTGACCGAGATCGCTCAGCCGTACCTCGGGGCGCCGTGCCCGCGCAGCAGGTTCGGGCCGCGCCGGTCCCGGGCCCGCCAGCAGCCGCTGTGCCAGTGCCGCCGGTCGGTCAGGTCGCCCGCCCCGTCAGCCGGCCAGGCAACCAGGTGCGCCACCCCGGGGCGAATCTCCTGGTCACAGCCGGGGCAGCGGTACGTCTTGCCGGAGGCGCCGCCGCTGACTCCGCGTACCTGCCAGTCGCCGTCGCGCCACTGCTGCACCGTGGGCACGCCCTGGCGTACCCGGTCGGAGTCCAGGTGGGCGGTGTCGTCCCGGCGGGGACGGTTGCGACGGGGGCTCACGGTTTCCCAGCGTACGGTCCGACCGGCGGGACGGCCCATCCGCCGGCTGAGGTCGCCCCCTCCCCGGGCCCCGGGGCGACCAGGGTCAGCGACGGGTGTGGTCGCGGAAACCGCGACCGGTCTTGCGGCCCAGGTAGCCGGCGGTCACCAGGTGCTCCAGCAGTGGGGCGGGGGCGAAGCCGGGCTCGCGCAGCTCCAGGTACAGCTCGCGCTGGATGGCCAGCGAGACGTCCAGGCCGACGACGTCGAGCAGCTCGAACGGGCCCATCGGGTAGCCGCAGCCGAGCTTCATGGCGTGGTCGATGTCCTCGGCGGTGGAGTAGTTGGCCTCCAGCATCTTCACCGCGTCGTTCAGGTACGGGAAGAGCAGCGCGTTGACGATGAAACCCGACCGGTCACCGCAGACCACGCCGGTCTTGCCGATCGCCGCGCAGACCGCCCGGGCGGTGGCGGTGGTCTCCGGCGAGGTGCGGATGGTCCGCACCACCTCGACCAGCGGCATGATCGGCGCCGGGTTGAAGAAGTGCAGGCCCACCACGTCCGCCGGGCGCTGGGTGGCCATCGCCACGTCGATCACCGGCAGCGACGAGGTGGTGGTGGCGAGCACGACGCCGGGCTTGCAGATCTCGTCGAGGCTGGCGAAGAGCGCCTTCTTGACGCTCAGCTCCTCGACCACCGCCTCGACCACCAGATCGACGTCGGCCAGGTGGTCCAGCGTCGCGGACCAGGTGATCCGGCCCAGGGCCTCGTCCCGGTCGGCCTCGCTGAGCTTGCCCCGTACCACGCCCTTGTTGAGCGAGGTCTTGACCGCCTCGAAGACCTTGGCGGACTTCTCCGCGCCCCGGGTCACCGAGACGACCTCGTAGCCGGCCTTGGCGAAGACCTCGATGATGCCGGTGGCCATCGTCCCGGAGCCGACGATGCCGATCCTGCTCCCGGCTGCGGGGCTCGCAAGCTCACTCCTCGCGTTCCCGGTGCCGATCCTGGTCCCGGCTGCGGGGCTCGCAAGCTCACTCCTCGCGTTCCCGGTGCCGACCTTGGCGATCTCGCGCGGGCCGTCGGTGAGCGCCGGATCCGTCGTCACCGGCGTCTGCTCGTCGGGTACGACCACCGGGGAGCCCGGCCGCTCGTAGGTGTAGAAGCCCCGGCCGGACTTGCGGCCGAGCAGCCCGGCGGTGACCATCTGCTTGATCAGCGGCACCGGGGCGTGCCGGCGGTCCCGGCCGCCGCGCCGGTACATCGTGTCCAGGATCTCGTACGCGGTGTCCAGGCCGATCAGGTCCATGAGCGCGAGCGGGCCCATCGGCAGGCCACAGCCGAGCTTCATCGCGGCGTCGATGTCCTCGCGGGTGGCGTACCGCGACTCGAACATGCTCACGGCGTGGTTGAGGTAGCCGAAGAGCAACGCGTTGGCGATGAAGCCCGCCCGGTCGCTGATGGTGACGTCGACCTTGCCGAGCCGCTCGCAGAGCGCCTCCACGTCGGCCACCACCTCGGCGGAGGTGACCACGGTGCGTACCACCTCGACCAGCTTCATCACCGGAGCCGGGTTGAAGAAGTGGATGCCGATGACCTGATGGGGTCGGGTCGTCGCGACCGAGATCTCGGTGACGCTCAGCGATGAGGTGTTGGTGGCCAGGATCGCCTCGGGCTTGCAGACCCGGTCCAGCTCGGCGAAGATCCGCTGCTTGAGGTCCAGGTGCTCGGGGACCGCCTCGATGACCAGGTCGACCGCGTGCAGGGCGCCCAGCCCGACCTGGAAGTTCACCCGGGACAGCAGGGCGTCCCGGTCGGCCTCGGCGAGCTTGCCCCTGGCGACCGCCCGGTCGGTGGAGCCGGTGAGGGTGGCTCGGCCCCGCTCCAGCGCGGCCTCGGAGATCTCCACCGCGACGACGTCGACGCCGTTGCGGGCGAACACCTCCACGATGCCGGCACCCATGGTGCCCAGACCCACCACACCCACACTGGAGAACTCGCGCGCCACGACCGGCCTCCCCTGGTTCGACTCCGCCGCCTGCCACATTGAACGGCCGCTAAGGTTATGCGCCGGAGTCTGCCACGTGGCGATGCGATGTCGAGACGCCGTGGGATATTTCTCGCAGCGCCACCGCCCCGGCTCGGGACAGCCACCGGGCGGCGCGAGCAGCTCGCTCGAACTCCGCCGTCAGGGCACGGCGTCCACCCCGACGGTGGACGACACCGGCCCGGGTTCGGCCGGCCAGGCGTCGGTGGGGCCGGTTGCCAGGTCGCTCACCGGCATGGGCAGGGTCGGCCGGCTGCTGCGGCGCACCGCCTTGCCGCCCGTGGCGAACCGCAGCCCGACCGGGTCGGTGACCGCCAGCCCGGGGTCGAAGAAGCGCAGTGCGGTACGGCCGAGCCGGACGATGTCGCCGTCGGAGAGCAGCTCCGTGCCGGTGATCCGCCGGTCGTTGAGCCACGTCCCGTTGGTCGAGCCGAGGTCGACCAGGACCGCCCCGGCGTCGGTCAGCCGCACCTCGGCGTGCCGCCGGCTCAGGTGCGGGTCGGCCACCGCGACGTCGACCTCGGGCCCCCGGCCGATCACCTGAGGTCGTGAGCCCAGCCGGAAGCTCGCCCCGCGCATCGGGCCGCCCACCACCGTCAACAGCGGCGCCAGTTCGTCCATGGACACTCAGCTCCCCACCTGCCTCGTCCCGGGCACAGCCTGCCATCCGCGGCCACCGATCCCCAACCCCCGGGCGGCTGTCTCCGTGACCCCTGCCGGACACCTCGGGTTGGCTGATCCGTCGCCTGGCCGATTGCGCCACCGGAACCATCCTCGCCGCCTGCGGCCCCGGGGCGGACACCGGCCCCTACCAGCGGGTAGCTTGCGGGTCTAGACTTCCACCATGACGGCTGTGCATGTCCCGGGCATCCCGGTCATCGAGGACGGTCGACTGATTTCGACGAGTCCCGCCACCGGCGAGGAGGCCGGCCGGTTCCCCGTCGCCACCCCCGACGACGTCGCCCGGGCGGTCGGCCGTGCCCGCGCCGCCGGCGACTGGTGGGCCGGGCTCGGCTTCACGGGGCGGCGCGAGCGGCTGTTGCGCTGGCGCGGCCTGATCGCCCGGCGGATCGAGGAGCTGGCGCGGCTGATGCACGTCGAGGGTGGCAAGCCGCTGCCCGACGCCGTGGTCGAGATCCTCACCGCGATCGAGCACATCGACTGGGCCGCCCGCAACGCCCGCCGGGTGCTGGGGCCCCGCCGGGTGCGCTCGCGGCTGATCCTCGCCGAGTTCACCGGTCACCTGGAATACCAGCCGTACGGTGTGGTCGGTGTGATCGGCCCGTGGAACTATCCCGTCCTCACCCCGATCGGCTCCACCGGGTACGCCCTGGCCGCCGGCAACGCGGTGGTGTTCAAGCCCAGCGAGTACACCCCGGCCGTCGGGCAGTGGCTGGTCGACAGCTTCGCCGAGGTGGTACCCGAGCAGCCGGTCCTCACCACCGTGCACGGCCTCGGCGACGTCGGCGCGGCGCTGTGCCGCGCGGGCGTGGGCAAGCTCGCTTTCACCGGCTCCACCGCGACCGCGAAGAAGGTGATGGCCGCCTGCGCCGAGTCGTTGACCCCGGTGCTGCTGGAGGCCGGCGGCAAGGACGCGATGATCGTCGACACGGACGCCGACCTGGACGCCGCCGCGGAGGCGTGCGTCTGGGGCGGGCTGACCAACGCCGGGCAGACGTGCATCGGCATCGAACGGGTCTACGCGGTCGAGCCGGTCTTCGACGCCTTCGTCGACAAGGTGGTCGCCCGTGCCGAACGGTTGACGGTGGGTGCCGAGGGGGCGGACATCGGCCCGATCACCATGCCGAACCAGCTCGACGTGATCCGCCGGCACATCGACGACGCGCTGGCCGCCGGCGGCCGGGCCGTCCTGGGCGGGGCGGACGCGGTGCGGCCGCCGTACGTGCACCCGACGGTGCTGGTGGACGTGCCCGAGTCGTCGGCGGCCGTCCGCGAGGAGACCTTCGGTCCCACCCTGACCATCAACCGGGTGCCCGACGCCGACGAGGCCGTCCGCCGGGCCAACGCCCTGCCGTACGGCCTCGGGGGTGCGGTCTTCGGCCGCAAGCGCGCGGTGGCGATCGCCCGGCGGCTGCGTTCGGGCATGGCCTCGATCAACTCCACGCTCACCTTCGCCGGGATGTCGACCCTGCCGTTCGGCGGGGTGGGCGACTCCGGTTTCGGGCGGATCCACGGCGAGGACGGCCTGCGGGAGTTCGGCCGGGCCAAGTCGATCACCCGCCGCCGGGCCCGGTCGCTGCTGCCGTCGACGACCTTCGAGCGGACGTCGGCCGACGTCGCCCGCCTGGTGAAGGCGGCCAAGCTGATGTACGGCCGCCGCTGACCGACGCGACGCCGCCCGGCTCCGTGGGCCCAGCCGGCGCGCTGACCGCCGAGGTCCGGCCGGCGCGGTGACCGCCGAGGTCCGGCCGGCGCGCTGACCGCCGGGTCAGAAGAGGGTCAGCTCGTCGCGCTCGATGCCACGCAGCTTGTCGTAGTTGACCACCACGCAGCGGATCCCCCGGTCGGTGGCGAGCACCCGGGCCTGCGGCTTGATCTCCTGGGCGGCGAAGACCCCGGTGACCGGGGCGAGCAGCGGATCACGGTTCATCAGTTCGAGGTAGCGGGTGAGCTGCTCCACGCCGTCGATCTCGCCGCGCCGCTTCACCTCGACCGCGACAGCGCCGGAGTTGGCGTCCCGGCAGAGCAGGTCGACCGGGCCGATGGCGGTCATGTACTCGCGGCGGACCAGCGTGAAACCCTCGCCGAGGGTCTCCGGGTTGGCCGCCAGCAACTCCTGCAGGTGCGCCTCCACGCCGTCCTTGCGCAGCCCCGGATCGACGCCCAGCTCGTAGGAGGTGTCCTGGAAGACCTCCTCCAGTGTGATCCGCAGCTCCTCGCCGGACTTGTTGACCACCCGCCAGACGCCGGGGGCCTCTTCCAACCGGCACGGCGGGCTCATCCAGTTCAACGGCTTGTACGCCCGGTCGTCCGCGTGGATGGAGACCGAGCCGTCCGCCTTGACCATCAGCAGTCGGGTGGCCGGCGGCAGGTGTGCCGAGAGCCGTCCGACGTAGTCCACTGAGCACTTCGCAATCACCAGCCGCACCCGACGAGGGTAGCCGAGGACCGGCCTGCCGCCACCGAGCGGCACTGGCGTGCCGGTGCGATCCTGAGACGGTGTTCGAAGTTCTCACCGGCACCGGGCTCGCCGCATCGGCGGGCCTGAACGCCTACATCCCCCTGCTCACCATGGGGTTGCTGGCCCGCTACACCGACCTGGTCGACCTGCCCGGCGGCTGGCAGTGGCTGGGCGACGGTTGGGTCCTGGCGATCCTGGCCGCGCTGCTCGCTGTCGAGGTCGTCGCCGACAAGGTGCCGGTGGTCGACCACGTCAACGACGTCATCCAGACGGTGGTCCGCCCGACCGCCGGCGGCCTGGCCTTCGGGGCCGGCGCCAGCTCCGAGACGGTGACGGTCAGCGACCCCGGCGGCTTCTTCTCGTCGAACCAGTGGGTGCCCGTGGTGGCCGGCGTGGTGATCGCGCTCGCCGTGCACCTGCTCAAGTCGGCCGCCCGACCGGTCGTCAACGCCACCACCGCCGGGGTCGGCGCACCGGTGGCGAGCACCGCCGAGGACGCGACCAGTGTCGTCATGTCCCTGGTGGCGATCATCCTGCCGGTGCTTGTGCTGGTGTTCCTCGTCGGCCTGGTGGTCTTCCTCTTCTGGTTCCTGCGTCGCCGGGCCGACCGCCGCCGCGAACGCGAGGCGGCCCGCGCGGCCGGCTTCCGCGTCTGACCCACCCCACTCCGCAGCTCGGCCGCACCCTGCGGGTGGGCGTTCGGGGCGGTGGCGGATACGCCGCTGGCCGGCACCCCGCGCGGGGTGCCGGCCAGCGTGCTGTGTGGGTCAGCTGTTCCAGTGCTCGGCGACGAGGTCGGCGGCCTGCTGCTCCCACTGGGCGTAGTGGTCCGGGTAGGCCGAGACCTGCACGGTCTGCGCGGCCCGGGTCAGCGGCATGTCCTGCCA